>JAPLGV010000101.1 GCA_026389975.1 Chloroflexota bacterium | reverse complement strand
TCAATCCCTGATTGATGGACAAGCATTAGAAGACGCGATCACATACAGCGGAGGGGTATTCCGGGAAATGGCAAGAATTATGCGTTCCGCCATCGGCTGCGCCAGACGCCGCAAAGCTATGAGGATTATTGTAGAGGACATTGAATGGGCGGCAACAGAAATCCGTAACGAATATCGGCGCATTTTGGATGGCAACGATTTGGTCTATTTAAAGAAAATTTATGAGCATAATCGTCTCGAGTATAACGATCGCCTGAGGCCCATGCTTCAATTACTTGCCATCCTTGAATATCGTGATAGCGAAAATTGGTGCGATATCCATCCTGTTCTTAAGAGGCTGGTAAATGAACAATGATTCTCGACATTTAGAAAATGATATCGGACTTCCATTCGAAGACCGGATAGACATTCTTTTCCAAGAGATTGAATTGGCCGTGAGATGGGATCGGCCATCCATCTTATTCGCTATATTTAAGTCCGATTGCATCCGTGATGAAGTTAATACAATATTAAGAGAAAAACTAAAAAATATTGCCCAGAAAACGCACTCCATAAAAACAAACCATATAGATCAATTTGATTTTCTTTCACAAATCTCTCAACTACCGGATCTGTCGCAAACAGTTTTGCTCATTGACGGTTTTAATTGGGAGTGTGGGACGGAAGGTGTGCGTGTCTTTAAAGAGCTTAATGAACATCGAGAATATTTCATTGACAATAACATCCGCGCGATTTTTTGGCTATTTGAAAATGAAGTATCAGATTTTGCGGCGAATGCAACAGAGTGCTGGATTCTTCGGCATCGTGTGGTCGAGTTTGTGGATGTCCCTCAACAAGCCCAGGGAAAAATTCAATCACTTGAGTCACTTAGGCAAAGCGCGGATAATTCTCCTGCCGACGAATATTTATCAGATAGTTCTCCTGAGGAGATTTTGAATTTACAGGATAGTGAAAAAGAAAATGCATCACATGCAAATGCATTACTAGGTCTGGGTATGCTTTTTTGGAGGAAGGGTAACCCTCAGAGAGCCCTTAAGTACTTACGAACATCTGCGGAAATATCCAACTTACTTGCCAATCACTCCCTTCAAGCCCAATGTCAGAATGCGATTGCCCTGGTTCAAACAGAGCTGGGAAACATTGATGACGCCGTATCTGCCTACCAGCGCGCAATCTCTCTCTCACCAGAATTAGAATTCCTCTGGAACAATCTGGGACAATTGCTCGCGAAAAACGAGAGGAATGAAGAAGCAATTAATGCTTTTAAAAAAGCTCTCTTATGCTCTCCTCAAGACTTTCTTAGTTGGGATGGTGTTGGTCATATTTATATCAAGTTTGGGGTATATCAAAATGCCATCTCTGCATTTGAAAAAGCCCTTGAAATCGCCCCCTACTACGAATTTTCCTGGGCAGGGATTGGAAGAGCATACCTGGAATCTGGTCAGTTGGAAAAAGCGAAAGGTTCACTTTGTAAAGCTGTTGAATTAAACGCCCACTTAATTGATGCCTGGATAAATCTGGGTAAGTGTTTTGCTCAACAAAAGCGTGATCTCGATGCCATTGCTGTATATCATAGGGCGATTGAATTCAACCCTCAAAATACGGATATATGGAATGAGCTGGGAAGGCTTCACCTGCTAAGGCAAAATTACGCCGAAAGCATAACAGCATTTCAAAAAGTCATTTCTCTAAAACCCCAATGCGGCGAAGCATATATAGGACTGGCATATGCTCTATTTCAAATAGGCGACTATGAAACATCCGCCTCGATCTATGAAGATAGCATTCCGCTATTTGAGGATAATGTTACCCGCTCATCACTTTGGAATAGTTTGGGAGATACTTACTTGCATGTGAAAGATTATGTAAAAGCCATTGCAGCTTACAAGCAATCAGATCAACTGCTCAATAGACTCAAGCAATCTGATGAAAATAACCCCGAATTGGTCGATGAAGTCCAAAACACTCATCTCAACAACGATCAAAAAATGGAACAGGACAATTTCGGAATAGAAAGAGGTGAAAAGATGATCGAGGCTAACCTTGTATTTGACTTGAAAACCGCGGCAGAATGGAATGAACACGGCAATACTCACCTAAAAGCGGGCGCTTACAACGATGCGATCGTTGCATACACCAAAGCAATTGAGTTGGCTCCCGATGCAAGTTGGCCTTATATCCAGAATCTGGCTCACGTACATTACCAAAAAGGCAAGGTGAGAGGCAAACTTACTGTTGGGAAAATTGAAGACCCCGATCTCTGGGAGGGAGATGATGAGTCGGATTCGACCTCCCTCTTTGGCTATGAAGCCATTCCAACTCCAGAACGAAGTGATGCTATTGAAGAACCGGGGATGGAAAAAACAAACAGGAATTCTTCAATAGGCCAATCTCCAGCCAGTACAGATACAGGAAAGGGATCTTCGAATATTAGCGATCCCGTTGAATGTTACGCGAGCAATAAAGGTGAAACCGTTTTGGAGCCGAAGGAAGAGGCGTCCAATGTTTTGACAGAAAATAGCATCGCTAAAGTAGAGGACCCACAAGAGTTAGAAACCGAAGTGAACATCCCATTTAAAAATCCTCTTGCACCTCAACTCGTTGAAAACACCCCACGAAACTCCATCGACTGGAACGAATTGGGTAATTCGTATACCAGTTCAAAGAGATTTGATGATGCACTTGAGGCGTATAAAAAAGCAATCGAGATGAATCCAAAATATGGTCAGCCGTATAGCAACCTGGGTTTTATTTACGATCGCTTAGGGAAGTATGAAGTTGCGATTCTACTCTACAAGAAAAGCATTGATCTCCTGGATACCCCAGAGGATAAAGCAGTTTCCTGGAACAGGTTGGGCGACGCTTATAGACGGTTAGGAGACTATAGGAATGCTTTGGCTGCATATCAAAAAGCCAGTGAAATGGTACCCGCGGTGAGTCCGGTAATGGCTCGCGCCAGGGCAACTTCATTGGAGAATATTGTTGCAGGTTAGTTTTGAGGCCGAGATGAGCGATGCATTGCTTTGGAATGAGATAGGTAACATATATCTTAAAATTGGATCCTTTGAGGAAGCAATTGCTGCTTATACAAAAGCAATTGAATTAAATCCTGATTCCGGATGGCCATATTGCAATCTTGGCCGTGCATATTTTCTGACGGGAGAATATGGCCACGCTCTTTTCCAATTCCGAAAAAGCATTCAATTAATGGATACACCTGAAAACCAGGCTGTAGTCTGGAATAAAATCGGCGATGCTTATCGGTCTTTGAAAGATATTGAAAATGCAATCCAGGCTTATAAAAAGGCTGACGATTTGGATATGGGGGCATCTCCGTCAGAGAAAAATGCAGCCAGACAACCTGGCAACCTCGCCAATCTTCGTGAAATGATCAAGACGGATAAGATCATTCCAGATACAAATAGATTGCTGTCAGACCTTCCAAAAATGGCAAAACCTAGCGAGCCATCAGTAGAGATTCAGGCGCTTGCGGATGGTTTTCAACCTGTCAATTTGGGAAAAGGTTATGCGGAAAACTATCCACCACCAGATCAGCCGGAAACAAAGTCTTCTGTTTCACCTGAGCCAAACAGGATAACAGATCAGGATATTACTGCTTCGCCGGTCGGTATCCATCAAAACACATCTCACCTCGTCAGGGACGTGGAAAATTCTTCCCTTCCCAGGGAAAAATCTATTATCGTCATCCCCGACTCTAATGAAATGGCTGAAAACCTTCCGAATGAAGGAACACCCCAGGACGAACCCGAACAAATTAGGAATTCTGTAACGGCTATTAAGCAAGAAGAAATTCGAGGCGGAAAGTCAAAGGGTCATTCCAATATTTATCCCTGTATTGATAATTTGGAAGAAATACTTGCCAAAGTTAATATCTATGAAAATATTACCCGGGTTAATCCCACCAATGACCGGGCTTGGGATACATTAGGAAAATTGTATAAGTCATTGGGCAGGTACAAGGATGCCATTGGCGCATACCAGAAGGCGATTGAAATGGCTCCTGATAGAGAAGTTTATTATTATTACCTGGGGTTACTGTTCTCGGTTGAACAACAACATGATGACGCAATTCAGGCTTTTCGGCTTGTTCTCCGTAAAAACCCGGATTACGTTCTGGCCCATAGTGCCCTGGCGGGCATCTACCACAGGATGGGACTTGAAAACAAGGCCAACCATCATATCGCCACTGCATTGCCCAAAATGAATAATGAAAGCGCATATAATCGCGCCTGTTTTTATGCAATTTGTGGGGACACAGAACTCGCCTTCGAGCTCCTCCGGCTTGCGCTTAAGAACAAAGACACAACGATTGAGTGGATAAAATCAGATCCCGACTTGGATCCTATTCGAACCGATCAACGCTATCAAGAATTTATTTCAGAGAAAGACCAACCTGCTCCAGAAAATACCAATGAAAATTTCTTTTCATCTGAGGTGGAAGGTAAGCCTAACCGGCTCCTACCAATATTGAACCGTTCCTTGGCGAGGTGAACAAGATGTCTATTACTATATTGCTCAATGTTTTACTCGGCCTTTTTCTTACCTGGTCTTTACTAAGCCTCTCATCCATGCAAATACAGGAATGGATAGCCGCCAGGTTAAAATGGCGTTCTCGAATGCTGGAGAAGACGCTTGGGAAAATGCTGACAGACTTCACGCTTGTAGATCAATTCTATAACCACCCATTGATACGCAGTCTATATACTGGTAAGGATAATGATAACAAACCTTCCTATATTCCGGCCAGCCAATTTTCTCAGGCCATGATTGATATCCTCTCGGCTACAGGAACAGAAGCCTCCCTCATCCAATACCAACTCTACAAACTATACAGCGAAACCCAGAGACTGCCAAAAAAGAAACGCATCGAAACGCACTGGCGATTAAGTCTGATGCTGGGTATGATACGCAAAGCGTTGGTATCTGAAACGGGGGAAGAGGCTTGCACTGAAATCCTGGATACCGTAAAAAATGATCTTTTAACATTGGGGAAGGATATTCCCCGGCTTCAAGGTTCTGTGGATTCCTTGTTTGATGCCATTAGAGTCCAGAAACAACAGATTAACGACTCACTGGTCAAATTATCCTTCAAGGCAGATGCTTCCGAAGATGAGACAATCACCAGAATTCGAGCCGGCGTCACTGCGCTCAGTATCACCCACCCCCAGTTAAAACAGACTTTGTATGCCATTTTGATTAGTATGCCGCAATCAATCTGGCAAAAAGAAAACGAATTAGAATTGGTTCGCAATAACATCGAAGAATGGTTCAATAATACTATGAATCGTTTGACCGGTTGGTACAAACGCCGTTGCCTCATTACAACCCTGCTTGTGGGGATTCTATTGGCAAGCATTGTCAATGTTGACTCAATAAACCTTATCAACCGTTTGTGGAGAGAACCCGATTTGCGCATCGCAATCCTGAGTAAGATTGAAAACATTCTTACACAAGAAAACACAACATCTATAGGGTTTGGACAATTAATCGCTATACAACAACAATTTTCAGAAATTAGTCTCCCGGTAGGCTGGTTTGGATCGCCTATTTCGGCGACAAGTGCACAGGTAACGAACTTGCCCGTTACTTGCACGCTTTTCCCCTTACAGGAAAACGAAATCTATGGCATTTTGATTTCAAGTAGATGTATTCCAATCATTAACTCCCCCCAAGTAACCGACCTGACTGGCTGGCTCATAAAACTTGCCGGGATTCTAATTTCCGGGATCGCAGCCAGCCCGGGCGCATCCTTCTGGTTTGACATGTTAAAAAAGATCATAAACGTGCGCCTTTCAGGGGCCAATCCATCCGAGTTAAAAACCGAGGCAATTGCAACTAATATGGGGTAAAACTGGCTATCTCGGAGGAAGCAGCCATGTACAAAGTACCGTTAGGAGCGATTGAAGGACACCTTTGCAAAGTAAGCGTCTCGCGCAAGGATCGGACAAAAGAGCACAAAAATTGAACTTATCGGCATAGCCATCCGCGGTGTGATCTATGTTGCGGAAGGTTGGGTGGATATTGAGAAATTTAGGAACAGCAAGATTATCTGGCTGGCTAAAAACCTATTTACTGCTTCTTGCATAAATGAGTCCACTGCAAAAAGGTCTTTAACACAAAGGACACGACGGACACAAAGGATAAGTGATAAAGGCTTTTCCTTCGTGCCCACCTGCCCCCGGTATTTGGGGGTTCGTGACCTTTGTGTTTAGATGGTTTTTGCACTAGAGTCATATATACGTGAACTATAAACGATCAAAATACTGGTAATTACAGCAATATTGGTTCACATCTTTGTGCAGTACCCTGTAGAACTGCCCAAGGGTATTCCAGCGCATGACACCTTTTGGCGAGTGTTCTCCATGGAGATAGGAAGTTGCCATGAAAGAAGATCATAGGCGCATCCGCAAAGATCAAGGTCCTGAAAACTTTGCTATCCTTAGCCACATTGCTCTCAATCTGCTCAAACAGTAGAAAACTGCCAAAGGGGGTATCCGTGCGAAACAACTTCATGCCGCTTGGAAGATAGACTGCCTACTCAAAGTACTCGCCTTGAACAATTAGATGCGATTGCCCTGAGGAGAGGGGCTTCCCTTTATTCCTCCTCAGGTATAATGTGTTTATGTCTTCACTCGTCACACTTGAGCCGGTTGATTATCTCGTCATCGGTCATCTCTCTTGCGATATTACACCCAATGGCCCGCGCCTGGGCGGGACGGCGGCTTATGCTGCATTGACGGGCCGTGCCCTGGGTCTGCGCGTGGGTGTGGTTACTGCTTGGGGCGGGGAAGTACCCCTCGACGTGCTGGACGGGATCAAGGTCCAGAGTGTTCCGGTCCAGCGCAGTACAACCTTTGAGAACAAGTACACGCCCGCGGGACGCATCCAGCATATCCATCACGCCGCGCCGGACCTGTCGTTTGATAATGTTCCCGAAGCCTGGCGGCGTGCGCCGATTGTCCACATAGGGCCGATAGCCGGAGAAGCCAAATCGCTGGTGGATGGGAAATTTCCGTCTTCCTTGATGGGGCTGACTCCCCAGGGCTGGCTGCGGAGGTGGGACAGTGCCGGACGAGTGGGACCCGGTGACTGGCCTGAAGCCCACGTGATGTTAGCCAGGGCTGGCGCAGCGGTGCTCAGTATCGAGGATGTCGGCGGAGACGAGGATTGCATCGAGGCGATGGCAACCGCCTGCAAGGTGCTGGCCGTGACTGAGGGTCCGGCGGGGGCGCGGCTTTACTGGAATGGCGATTTGCGTCGTTTCCGTGCACCGTCCTTGGAAGAAGTGGATGCCACCGGCGCGGGTGATATTTTTGCAGCTGCATTTTTTTGGCGGCTGTATGTGACCCGTGACCCGTGGGCAGCGGCCCGGTTTGCCACCCACCTGGCATCCTTCTCAGTGAGGCGGTTTGGCCTGGATGGCACCCCAACGCAGGAAGAAATCCAGACCTGCTTGGTGGAGGTTTTGTAGTGGGACGCGTTTACACGCTGGTGAATCAAAAAGGCGGGGTGGGGAAGACCACCACTGCCATCAATCTCGGTGCCTACCTTGTGCAATTCGGTCAACGCGTCTTGATCGTGGATATTGACCCGCAGGCCAACGCCACCTCCTCGCTCGGCGTGGACAAGCACACCGTAAAAGGTGGTACCTATGAGGCGCTGATGGGCGGGGCACCCGCTCCGGCGCTGGTGTTGCAGAACCCGCGCCTGAAATTGGCTATTTTGCCATCCTCGCCATCTCTGGCTGGGGCAGAGGTGGAACTGATCAACGAACTGGGGTGGGAAGTCAAACTGCGCCATGTGATTGCCCCGCTGATAGACCGTTATGATTACATACTGATCGACTGCCCGCCCTCTCTTGGCATATTGACTGTCAATGGATTGGTGGCCGCGCAGGATGGCGTACTCATCCCGGTACAGTGCGAGTACCTGGCGCTGGAAGGGTTGGGAGAACTGACCCGTACCATCCAGCGTGTCCGTTCGGTGCTATACCCTGCGCTCAAAGTGCGAGGTGTCATCCTGACGATGTTCGATGGCCGCACCCACCTTTCCAGCGACGTGGTGGCCGAAGTACAAAAGTATTTCAGCGAGCAGGTCTTCGAAACCATCATCCCGCGCAGCGTCCGGTTGGCAGAAGCCCCCTCGTATGGACTGCCAATCTCGGCCTATGCCCCGGAATCAAATGCGGCAAAATCGTATGAGTCGCTGGCGCGTGAACTGCTCTCAGG
>JAPLGV010000085.1 GCA_026389975.1 Chloroflexota bacterium | reverse complement strand
TGTCGGTGAGCCGGATGAGGGAAAACCTCATGTCCGGTTCGAGGTGGCAGGGGATGGAAACCAGACAAGGTGAAGGTACTGAGGCACTCTCGCAGGAAACTGAGAGCAACGGGTCTGCCACACCTAAATCCAGGCGCCATCCCCTGACCCTACCATGACAACCCAGAGGGGGAATCTGGCCTTCCTGTATCAAGGAAGGCTGTTAAGGAAGGCTTGACTTTTCCTTTAAGACATGTTAATATACTAGTGTAATGTGGTCATGTGGTCATTACCACTTCACGGTTCTTTATAGTGAAAAGGAAGTTGTTCGTGAGCACCATTGACGACATGCAAATCCAACAAATTGTGCAGCGCGTCCTCGAGCAGGTGATGGGGCTCTCGCAGCAGGGTACTGTCGCGGTGGACACTCCCTCCGCGGCGGAAACAGCTCCCAGGTCCGGTGTGCAGACGGGAATTCGCAAAGTTGTGGCAATTGGGGCTGACCACGGTGGTTTTGAGTTGAAAGAAACCATTAAGGCTGACCTGAGCGGGATGGGCCTGGATGTCAACGATGTTGGCACTTATAGTAAGGCCGCGGTTGATTACCCGGATTATGCCCACGAAGTGGCAAAGCTGGTGAGTTCGGGGAAAGCCTGGCGGGGGATCATGATTGACGGAGCCGGCATTGGGAGTTGTATTGTCGCCAATAAAGTCCCCGGGGTGCGGGCGGGAATGGCCTATGATTACTCGTCGGCGGTGAACAGCCGCGAACACAACGACACAAATGTCCTGACCCTGGGCGCCGGGCTGATTGGCGTGACCCTTGCGAAACAGATTGTAAAAACCTGGCTATCCACCGAATTCGGCGGAGAACGCCACGTCCGGCGAATCGAAAAAATTTCTATGGTTGAAAAGCTGTATTTGAAATAGAGGCCATGCTATGGTGACTGAACCCAAAGTAGTAGAGCAACTGGTAGAAATAATCACGCATGAGGTGCTTGCCGCCATGCTGGAACAGCAAGAAAAGGCCAATGTTCCGGAAGGCGGATATTGCAAGTTTACCTGTGCCGAGTCGCAGTGTGTGCGCACCTGCTTCGATCGGGCCGGGAATGTGGTCAGCGCGGGAGCGGAGCGGCTTTCTTCCACGATTGGCATTATCCCGCAGGACTTGATCCTGGCAAAAATGATTGACCATACCCTGCTCAAACCGGATGCCACGCAGGAACAGATTGCCCAGTTGTGCTTTGAGGCCCGCAAGCACGGTTTTGCTTCGGTGTGCATTAATCCCACCTGGGTGGCCTTGTGCGCCAAATTGCTGGAGGGTTCACCCGTAAAAGTGTGCACGGTGATCGGCTTTCCGCTGGGAGCCACCTCACCGGAGGTCAAGGCTTTTGAAACCCAGGTTGCGCTGGATCATGGCGCGACCGAGATTGACATGGTGATCAACGTCGGAGCCTTGAAAGCGCGTGACCTGGAACTGGTTGCCAAAGATATTCGCGGCGTGGTCACGGCGGCCCATGCCGGAGGGGCGATTGTCAAGGTGATTATCGAAGCCATTCTCTTGACTGACGAGGAAAAGACCATCGCCTGCCTGCTCTCGAAGGAAGCCGGAGCAGACTACGTGAAAACTTCCACCGGCTTTGCCAGCGGGGGAGCCACCGTACATGATGTCGCCCTGATGCGGCGGGTGGTCGGCCCGGAAATGGGTGTGAAGGCGGCCGGCGGCGTGCGGACTTACGAAGATGCCGAGAACATGATCAAGGCCGGGGCCACCCGTATCGGTGCCAGCGCGGGCGTGAAGATCATCCAGGGTCCCAGCGCCGAACCGGCTCCCGCGGCTCCTACCTCTGCATCCGCCAGGAATTATTGATTTCGGGAGAAGCGCCATGTTGATTGCCAGAGTGATCGGAACGACCGTCGCAACCATCAAAGACGAGAAACTTTTTTCCCGGAAACTGCTCATCGTCCGCCAGACGGACGAGAGCGGGAACCCGGTCGGGAAGCCATATGTAGCCGTGGATACTGTCGACGCGGGCATCGGTGAACTGGTCCTGACCTGCGCGGGTTCGTCCGCCAGGCAGACCGCCATCACCAAGGATTCGCCCGTCGACGCCGTGATCATGGCGGTCATCGATTCGCTCGAAGTGGACGGCAAAGTGTCGTTCCGGAAATCGTGAGCCGGCTGGTAAAGAAGGATATGCATGATGGGCCTCGATAAAGATCTCGCCTCCATCCAAGAGTCACGCGACCTGGTCAATGCGGCGCATGAAGCCTGGAAGATTTGGAGCCGGGTATCGCAGGCAGACGTTGACCGGGTCTGCACGGCCATGTCCACCGCCGGCGTGCAAGCCGCGGAACGTCTGGGACGGCTGGCGCAGGAGGAGACCGGTTTTGGCGTTGCGGCCCACAAGAAACTTAAGAATGAATTCGGGTCGCGCGTTGTCTGGGAAAGC
>JAPLGV010000430.1 GCA_026389975.1 Chloroflexota bacterium | reverse complement strand
CTAACTAATTGCAAGCCTCTCCACAACATGTCCCGATGGGAGGGGTCTACAACCATGCCTCCTCGTCAAACCTCCTGGCGAAGGAAATTGCGAAGCGCACACCTTCCGGTACTTTACCAGATGGTTTCCACCTCATACCGCCGAATTTCTTCATCCTTCGTGATCAGCGGCAGGGATTCCAACTGGCATTGCGCAATCAGCAGCCGGTCGAACGGGTCCGCGTGGTGGGGTGGCAATTCAACCACACGCAGTGTGTGAGCGATCTGTATCGGCAAATCCAGAAACCGGTACTGGCTCATGCGACTGGTGACGTTGCGCCCCGGTTCTTCGGGCAACGTTTGGGTATCCAGCAAGTACTTCATACATCGAATTCCGGCAGAGGCGCATCAAAATCGGGCTGAATGATAACTTTGCCTTTATCAATGCCCGGCTTGCGCGGGGATGGTTCATCGGTTGTAAACGGCAAAATGCGCGCCACAGGTTTGCCCGCTTTGGCAATCACAACTTCCTCGCCGTTCAACACGCGTTCGAGCAGTTTGGAGAAATGGGTTTTCGCATCGTGAATATTGAACACAGACATAGCGCACCTCCACTGGAATATAGACTAAGTCGTGGGCTAAGTCAACTTAAAATCGGCATCTTACGGAAAAGAAAGCGGAGTGGGCTTTTTGGTGGTCCTTTGGGCTCCTTTGTGTCCGCCTGCCCCCGTTCTCTGGGGGTTGTGGTGAAGGTTTTGAATTTTGTCCGGTAGCAAATTGGCTCTCCCGTTTTTGGCAGAAAAACTTTAACACGAAGGGGAAAAAGGCGCATTGTTCTGACGAGTTTTACTTCGTGTTCCTTTGTGACCTTCGTGTTTTGAAGAATTTGCCATTGAAAGCGAAAGATCCCCTTTTTTTATCCCGTTTTGTCTGCACAACCAATTACAAAAGTGATGGCTGTTTATAATGTATTATTATCGAATCAGTTGTATGATGGAGTTAGGCCGCAACCGGCCTGGGAAGGAGGTCCCCACCGAAAACATGGATGAGAACCGCATAGGAGGAAAGACCGGGTAACCCAAACCTGGCCGAAGGCCCCATGCCCGAGCCAGACGTCTCCCCCGACGAACGGTGATTTATCCCGCTCTTTCCTCTGGAAACAACCACCCGGCGGATGGATGATCTCCATCCGCCTTTATCATCCTCAAGCCAGGGCAGCCTTCATCCGCTCCAGCGCATCTTCCAGCGTTTTCCTCGGGCAGCCGAAGTTAAGCCGCACAAATCCCTCCCCGCCGAAACCGAACTCGTTGCCTTCGTTCAGGGCAACTTTGGCCTGCTTCAGGAAAAACTCGTGCGGTGTGCCATATATCTTGCCGGACCTGACCAGTTCGTTGCAGTCCAGCCAGGCCAGATAGGTGGCATCCGGGACCGTGACCCTGATCCCGTTAAATTCGCGTTTCACGTACTCGACAAGGAAATCCCGGTTCCCCGTCAGATAGACACGCAGGGCCGCCAGCCAGTCATCGCACGCGCCGGAGAAGGCCGCCTGCGCTGCCGTCAGCCCCAGGCTGCTGACGTGCATCGCCATCTGCTCGACAGTTTCCTTATAACGCTTGAGCAGTTCCTGGTTGGAGAGGATGGCAAATCCGCAGAACAGGCCCGGGATGTTGAACGTCTTGCTCGGGGCGATGAGCGTGATCGTACGGTTGGCAATTTCCGGGTCCAGGGAGGCTATCGGAATATGTCGTACCCCGCCCTGTGCGGGAGCCGAAGGGCCGCCCAGCAGGAGTTCGCTGTGGATTTCATCCGAACAAATGCAGATATTATTGCGCTGGCAGATTTCCGCCATGCGGACCAGGTCGTCGCGCGAATAGGCCTGCCCGGTGGGGTTGTGGGGATTGCAGAGCAGGAACATGCCGGCCTGCGCGCCGCCGGAGTTGACCGCCCGCTCGAACACATCAAAATCCACCTGGTAGTGCAGGGCGGCGCCCTCCGCCGTCATCCTGAGCGGGGCTTCCTGGCGAACAAGTGCAGCGTTTTTATGGACCGACAGGAAGGGCGGGTAGACCGGCGGCTGGACCAGGATCCCCTGCCCCGCCGTGCAGACCGTG
>JAPLGV010000306.1:1597-2289 GCA_026389975.1 Chloroflexota bacterium | reverse complement strand
GTGGACATTGCCAACGCCTCGCGTGCCATGAAAAGCGAAGAAAAGCAGCAGGCGGAAGCAAATGGCATCACACCGGTCGAGTTTACCGTTGCACGGGATGCCATTGCTGTTATTGTCAATCCTGAAAACCCGGTCAGGCAGTTGACCCTCCAGCAGATTTCTGACATCTACAGCGGCAAGTTCAACAATTGGTCAGAGATTGGCGGAGATGACCGCACGCACGTTTATTTTCTGGAGACGGTGCTCCGGCTGGGCGACAAAACCAACCCGACCCTTTTCTCGACCGATACACTGCTCCTGCCATCTTCGGAAGGCATCATCAACGAAGTACGCCAGAACCCCAACGCCATCGGCTATGACGGACTCGGCTACGTTCCGCCCGACTTGATGAACAGCGTGATTGCTGTTGCCCGCGATGCCAGCGGGCCGTATGTCATCCCGTCCATTGCGACGGTCAACGACAACTCTTACCCGGTGGCCCGTGACCTGTACATATACACCGCCGGGGAACCGGCCGGCGCAATCAAAGATTACATCAATTGGATCCTTTCCCCCGAAGCCCAGGTGATTGTGGCTGACCTGGGTTTCGTGCCAATTAAATAACCCTCACCCCGTCCCCTCTCCCAAAATTGGGAGAGGGGTGCAGGGGTGAAGGAGGAGTTTTATGGATAAATCCCTCAACTGGCGTGAAA
>JAPLGV010000306.1:0-1499 GCA_026389975.1 Chloroflexota bacterium | reverse complement strand
AAAAACCTGCGGCTATTCGGCCATTGTTTTTGTCATTCCCATCTTCTTCTTCCTCCTGCGCGAAGGCGTCCCAGCCCTGGTCGAGGTCAAACTCAGTGACCTGCTTGCCGCGCGCTGGTATCCCATCGAAAACCACTTCGGTATCCTGCCGCTCCTCACCGGTTCACTTATTGTGACAGTGGGCGCCATGCTGATCGCCATCCCATTCGGAATTGGGACGGCAGTCTTCCTCTCCGAAATCGCCCCACGCTGGATGCGTGAAATCCTCAAACCGCTGGTGGAACTGCTGGGCGGGCTGCCCTCGGTGGTGCTCGGCTTCCTGGGAATTCTGGTTCTCTCGCCGTTCCTGCGGGTCTTCCTGGACCTGCCCACTGGTCTGACCGCCCTGGCCGGGGCACTGCTTCTGGGCGGGATCGCCGTCCCAACCACGGTCTCGATTGCGGAGGACGCCCTGGATGCCGTCCCGCAGATATACCGGGAGGGGGCGCTGGCCCTCGGAGCGACCAAGTGGCAAACCATCTGGCGAGTAACTCTCCCCGCCGCCCGTTCCGGCGTGTTGACGGCGCTCATGCTCGGCATCGGGCGCACCATCGGCGAAACGATGACCGTGATGATGGTCACCGGCAACGCGCCGGTGCTGGCAGTCAAACTGACATCCATCTTCTCCCCTGTTCGCACCATGACGGCTACCATCGCCGCCGAAATGGGTGAGGTCGCCAACGGCAGCACTCATTACCATGTGCTGTTCTTTATTGGCCTGGTGCTGTTCCTCATATCGCTGGCGGTGAATATCACCGCTTCGTCGGTAGTCTTCAAATCCAAGAAACGCGCTGAGAGAGTGCTGTCATGAAACGCCGCTTCAGCATTGACCGTTTCCTTGTCCAGCGCCTGGGGGTTTCGCTTATCACGCTGGTAGCCGTCCTGACCGTCGTCCCGATCCTCGGCGTATTCGGTTACATCATCGCCAAAGGCGCACCCGCCATCTCGTGGGAGTTCCTGACTGCCATGCCGCGCGACGGGATGCGCGCCGGGGGCATCCTGCCAGCCATCGTCGGGACGTTTTATCTCACCCTGGGCACGGCCGTCTTTTCGGTCCCGCTCGGCATCGCCGCCGCAATTTATCTCGCCGAGTACGCACAAGAAAATTGGTTGACTCGTCTCATCCGCATTGCCATTATCAACCTGGCCGGCATCCCCTCGGTCGTCTATGGCCTGTTCGGTCTCGGCCTGTTCGTGCTCTTTCTGAAGTTCGGCACCAGCCTGCTCTCCGCTTCGCTGACGCTGGCGATCATGACGCTGCCTGTAATGATCAGCGCGGCCGAGGAAGCCCTGCGGGCTGTACCGCAGTCTTTCCGGACGGTAAGCATTTCGCTGGGCGGCACACGTTGGCAAACCATCCGCAAGATTGTCCTGCCGCAGGCACTGCCTGGTATCATCACCGGCGTTATCCTGGGGCTGGAGCGCGCCGCCGGGGAGACTGCCCCGATCCTGTTCACCGG
>JAPLGV010000325.1 GCA_026389975.1 Chloroflexota bacterium | reverse complement strand
GTACTGGCTACATTCGGTGCTAAATAGAGCATAGGGGCGACGTGTTGCGTCGCCTTTGTGTTTACCGATCTGGGATATGCCCCACCGTCCCTCTGTCATCGTTGGCGGTCGGGTCATTCGAAAACACCCTCGTTACCAACGGCTCGGTAATGACCGACTCCCCCAACCCTGGCGACTCCCGGTAACTTCTCCCTACCTGTTGACCCGAGCATGGCCGGGGTATTTGGGCTGGTACGGATCGATTTCTCCGAACTCAGCATGGCAGATGGCTCGGTGATGACGCTCGATTCGGTGCTGGTGAACGCGCATTAACCCGCTTTGTTTTTTCACTGACAGGGATGGCATTTTGCGATCCCTGTTTTGTTTAAGCCATGCAACTTTACGCCCCAGGTGTATCTAATTGATAGATTTGCAAAACTCATTCTTCTCCGGACAAACAAAAGGAGTTCCAAAATGAAAATGAACGAAGGTCCTGTTGACCGCATTATCCGCGTCATCGTCGGCATTGCCCTGGTCGCGCTCAGCCTGCTGGGTGTAGCCAGCGGCGTGTGGATGTGGGTGGCTTACCTACTGGGTGCCATCCTGCTCGTGACCGGCATCGTCGGCTTCTGCCCGCTGTACAAACTGTTCAAGCTCAGCACCGCCAAGAAATAGTCCTCCCCCGCTGAAAAACACTACCGGAGATAAACCGGGATAAGCTCCCCATCCCTCTCTGTTTATCTCTGGTTCTTCGCCGCCACCTTCGCCACGAACTTGGCTTCGTCAATCACAAAGCGGTCGTGGTCAGCTTCGCCGATCAATTCGACCTCGTCCCAGGCTTGGACCTTAAAGACCAGCTTGCGGCCCTCGACGGCAGTCAACTCCGCCCGGGCACGCACCTGCATCCCGACCGGCGTGGCGGCCAGGTGACGAACATCAATGTGCCCGCCGACAGTCGTCTGGCCAGGAGACAGGTGCCCGCTCAACGCGGCGACGGCGGCGCTCTCCATCAGGCCGACCAGAGCTGGGGTCGAGAAAACAGGCAGGCCTCCACTGCCCCAGCGGGAGGCGGTGTCAGCGTCCGTGACGGTATGTTCGAGTTCGGCGGAAAGACCGGGGGATAGTTCAGACATAAAAGCTCCTTTATAATGCTCTTTCCCGATTATATCCGCAGATTCGCAGTATAATTTCTCCCGGAGAAATTCATGCCTACCATTTACCCCTTCACTGCCATTGTCGGACAGGCGCGCATGCGGCGTGCCTTGATCTTGAATGCCGTTGATCCCCGCATCGGCGGCGTGCTGATCCGCGGCGAGCGCGGCACCGCCAAGTCCACTGCGGCCCGCGGTCTAGCCGCGCTCCTGCCGAAGGTGCGGGCCGTGCAAGGCTGTCGTTTCGGCTGCGACCCCGACCAGCCCGCCTCCTGGTGCACCGAGTGCCGCGAGAAGGCTTCCTCCGGCGAGCCGCTGCCCGTCGAAGAAAAACCCATCCCGTTCGTCAACCTGCCCATCTCGGCCACCGAAGATCGGGTGGTCGGCACGCTCGACATCGAACAGGCCATCCAGAAGGGCGAACGCCACTTCGAAGCGGGCGTGCTGGCCGCCGCCAACCGCGGCCTGCTCTACATTGACGAAGTGAACCTGCTCGATGACCACGTGGTGGACGTGCTGCTCGACTCTGCCGCCATGGGCATGAACATCGTCGAACGCGAAGGCATCTCCTTCACCCACCCGGCACGCTTCATCCTGGTCGGCACGATGAACCCCGAAGAAGGCGACCTGCGCCCGCAGTTGCTCGACCGCTTCGCCCTCTCGGTGGACATCACCGGCATCCGCGACCCGCGCGACCGGGTAACCATCATCGAAAACAACCTGGCCTTCGAGTCTGACGCGGAAGCCTTCCGCAAACTGTGGCAGCCGCACGAGGAGAAACTCAGCCGCATCATTGCCCAGGCCCGTACCATGGTCGAAAAAGTGACTTACACTCGCCGCGACCTGCTCTCCATCGCCGCGCTGACCACTTCCCTCAACGTGGACGGCCACCGCGCCGACCTGGTCATCCTCAAGGCTGCCCGCGCCCACGCCGCTTACGAGGGACGCAGCGCCATCACGGACCGGGATATTGCCCTGGCCGCCGAACTGGCCCTCCCCCACCGCATCAAGCATGGTCCTTTCCATCAGAGCGATATCTCGCCTGAGCAGTTGCAGGAACGCATCGAGCAGTTACAGGGTTCGTCCACCGAAGGCGAGCCTTCCGAACCGGCCGAGAAAGAACCCGACGCCGAGTCCGTAAAAAAAAAGTCATAACTGAAGCCGCCGAGCAGGACAACCCCGACCAGCCGCCGGATGCCGAACCGTCCCCCCAGCAGACCGTCTTCGGTCCACAAGATGCTCACTGGTGGGACGGCGGTAAAAAGGTTAAGGTCGGCGAGACCTTTGACCCGCGCAAACTCGACACCCCCCTCGACAAATTAACCCGTCAGCATTCTGGACGCCGCTCGCGCACGCATACCGAGCGCAAACGAGGCCGTTACATCCAATCCCGACCGGCCAACGGCAAAACCGATGATGTGGCCTTCGATGCCACCATCCGCGCGGCAGCGCCCTTCCAAAAACGGCGCGCCGAGCAGCGCAAGAAGGTGGCTTTTGCCATCCAGAAGAGTGACTTGCAACGCAAGGTACGCGTCAAGAAGGCCGCCAATCTGATCTTGTTTTTGGTGGATGCTTCCTGGTCCATGGCCGTGGCAGAGCGCATGGCCGCCACGAAGGGCGCCATCCTGTCCCTGCTGACGGACGCCTATCAGCGCCGCGACCGGGTCGGTCTGATCGTCTTCCAGAAGGACCGCGCCACGCTCATCCTGCCGCCGACGAATTCCATCACACTGGCCCAGCGCGCCCTGTCCGACATCCCGGTGGGTGGCAAGACGCCGCTTTCGGCCGGTCTGCTAATGACCTACGAAGTGCTCACGCAGGAGCAGATTATCCATCCAGACGTGGAACCGCTGCTTATCATCTTGACTGATGGGGCGGCGAACGTTTCGATTGGCGTCCTGCCTCCGCAGGAGGAAGCCTTCGGGTTCGCCGAGCAGATCGCAGGTCGAGGTTACCGGACCGTGGTCATCAACATGGAACACGCTTCCTTCGATCAGGGCCTGGCCCAGGCGCTGGCCGACCACCTCGAAGCTCCCTGCTACACTCTGAACGAACTCAAGGCCGAAAGCCTGTTGAACACCGTCCGGCAGGAAATGGCCGAGCCAAAGAAGAAATAAAACGCCCTCGGGCGTTTTATTTTATTTGGCGGTGCGAGTGCAGTTTCTCCCGGCAACCTTGGCAGCATACATCGCCTGGTCGGCAGCGTGCAGGACTTCTATACTGGTGTCACCGTGCTGCGGGTAGATCGCCACTCCGATTGACAACGTGGCACACAGTTTCACCCCCAGGTGCTCAATGTCAAGCGACAAAAAAGCGGCGCGCAAATGCTCGGCGCGTTCATAGCCTTTCTCCAGCAGGGCACCCGGCATGACAATTAAAAACTCTTCACCGCCGTAGCGACAGGAAAAATCCGAGGAACGGACTTCAGAACGCAGAAATTCGCCCAGTTTTCTCAAGAGCAGGTCACCGGCATCGTGCCCATAAGTGTCGTTGAACGCCTTGAATCCGTCAATATCCATCATAACCAAACAGACAGTGCTCTTTTCACGCCCGGCCCGCAGAAACTCGCGCACCAGTGTCTCTTCGAGGTAACGACGGTTGAAGAGGCCGGTTAACGAGTCGCGGGTGGCTTGCTCACGCAACTGGGCCTGTAATGTTTCAATTTCCTCAAGCTGGTTCCGTAATTTTTGATTGGCTTCCTGCAATACAACTTCGTTCTGCTTGCGTTCAGAAATATCCCGGACCACACTCTGAATGTGAATAGGAGCGCCATCATCATCACATACCAATTCAGCATTTATCTCGACGGTTACTTTCTCTCCGTTCTTTTTAATAAAAACACGCTCATAGAGGGGGATATTTTCGCCTTTCTGTAAACATTCCAGTATAGTTCCACTCTCTTCTTTCTGCGCTGAAAGATCAGCCACGGACAGTTGCATCAATTCTTCAACCGTATAACCGAGTAAATCAGAGGCGCGTTGATTGACTTCCAGGTGTTTCCCTTGAACATCAAGAATAAACACGGCGTCATGTGACTGCTCGAATAAAGCCCGGTAACGGTGCTCGGCCTTTTCGCGTTGCCTGATTTCCTGTTGGGCCTTCGCATACAGGCGGCTGTTTTCGATGGCCACGGCGGCCTGGGTAGCGATCGTTTCCAGCAGGCGGATCTGGCCCGGATCGTAAGCATTCGGCTGGTAACTCTGCATTGAAATGACCCCCACGACGCGATCCCCGACAATCATAGGTACACCGACATATGCCCGCGTGGGCGTACCACTGGTACGGAAAATCTGGAAAGTCGTAATCGCATCTGGGTTTGTAATATCCGGGATGTATAGCGTCTGGCGGTTGTTGATGACATGACCGCTTAGCCCGGGGTTTTGGCGAATGTCACGGGTGGGAATCTGCGGGTATTCGCCCATATCATAGGCAAGGGGATGGTGGATCAAGCCGGTGTCCGGGTCTAGGATAGCGATATAGAATGCCTCCACGGGGAGTACCTGCCGGCATTTCTCCAACAAAGTCCTCAAAACCTGTTCCATATCCAGGCCTGAGGTGACTGTAATGCCGATATCAAAGAGCGCCGTCATCTCTTCGGCGCGCAGGCGCACTTCTTCGAATAACCTGGCATTTTCGATGGCTCCGGCTGCCTGGGTGGCAATCGTTTCCAACAGACGGATCTGATCCGGATGATAAGCATTCGGCTGGGAACTTTGCATGGATATAACACCTACCACCCGCTCTCCCACCAGAAGCGGTACGCCGACATATGAACGGCTCGGGTCACCACCTAAATCGTTGATTTTGTATTTCCGCGTGACTTCTTCTGCGAGGGCATCCGGCAGGTAGAGCATCTGCCGGGTTTGGATAATGTACCCGGTCAGTCCTGGAGATTGGCGAATTTCGTGCGGGGGCAAAACACTAATTTCCCCCTTGTCAAAAAAGAGGGGAAACCCGATCATCTCGGTTTCATTATCATAGGTTGCAATGTAAAAGGCTTCGATAGGCAGGACGCGCTTACACTTCTCCAGAAGTGCTTTGAGGAGTTTGTCCATCTCCAGGCCTGAGGTGACAGCCAGGCCGATATCCAGCAGGGTCGATAACTCGTCTGCGCGCTGCCGAGCATCCTCAAAGAGACGGGCGTTCTCAATAGCAATCGCGACCTGGTCAGAAAATGCCTGTAATCGGTCCGCATGGGTTTGGTTATAGAAATTCGGGGTCAGGCTGGTCAGGTCCAGAAACCCAATCACTTCCCCTTTCACTTGCAGGGGTGCACCGGCATAAGAACATATCTTTTCCAATCCATCCATCACAACCCAATTCTTGCTTCGGTGAGTATCTGGTACCACCAAGGCCTGACCAGTTTCCATCATTGTGCAAAAATTTGGAATCTCGTTCACCGGAAAATTTAATAATTTTTCATCCAGGCCATGTTCCCGATATCCATGTGAACGGGCTACTCGCGCAATATTATGTTCGTCAAGCAACATAAAAGTTGCCATATCATAAGGGACAACGTGTCCAAGATTGTCCAGCAAGCGGTCCAGCACATCTTCAAAAGTGCGCGAACTGTTCAACGCCGCAGCAGTATCACTCAACGCCTCAGCCAAGACGCGCTGTTCGTGTTCAGCCTGCTCCATCAAACGGCGTTCGGTAATATCGCGAGCGACGATCAGCCTGCCGGAGTACTGTCCCTTGCGATCATAGAGGGGCGAGATGCGCAGGTCGAAATAAAGCAGTTCTTTATCACCAATCACGATTTCCTGATGGGTGGTAAGCTTGTCCCGAAACCGGTTAAATATTTCACTGACATTTGCGAAAACGTGTTCTGCTGGTTCGCCGATGACCAATTGTCCGGGTTTTCCAATCATCTGCAGAGCTGTCCGGTTAACATCCACGATACGGTTCTGCGCATCCAAAACCATCACACCGTCATTCATACTCTCAATCAGAGCATCCCGGGCAATAGGCACAAGATCAAGCAACCGGTAACGCGAAAAGCCAACTGTGAAACAGATACAGGTGATAGTAAAAGCAAAGGGAGTTAAGTCCAGTCCGGAGAATGGATTGAGACCCAACACCCCGACAATGTTGATTGCCCAAGGCAACAACGCTCCGGCCAGGACAGCTGCGGTCTGTCCCCGTAGTGGACGCGCGGTATGCCGGTACGCATGGATTAGCAGGATGATTGCGAACAAAACCAACCCATATGAATAAATAACATTGATCCAGAACCACGGGCCGCCATCCAGAATCATTCCATCCACATGCTTGCCGCCAAAAAACAGGTTGTGCCAGGGATCAGTCCACAACAGGATGAAAGTAAGCACCGGCTCAATGGTGAGCAGGGCAATGACCCTTTTCTTCAACCACTGTCCTCGGTTGACATACTGAATGGAAAAAACCAGGAACGTAGTTGGAACGGTCAGCACCCCCAGGTAGGTGGCCCGCAACCAGAAGAAACGGGCAGGTTCGGTCACAACCAAAAAATGGATCGCATATGTCAATGTCCAGGCGGCGATCGCGCCCCCCAACACCATTAATGGACGAGCACCCGGCGCGGTACGTCGCCCCCAGGCCACTATACTAACATATATGGCTGCAGCGGTAGACACGACCAGGGCAAACACGTTTGGCCAGTTCATCGCTTATCTTGCTTTAGTTTACCTCAACTAAGCAGCATTAACCAGTGCAATTGCGTTAAAAGTCGGTGTTGGTTCTCTCCCGTGCTGGAACCGGGACTACCGTGAGAATCGCCGTGGTGATGGGATAAATTACGGGTGTTGGCCGATCGCCTTATATAACTATCTGCTATAATCTCCCCCGATGATCCTCCTCACCGGCGGCACCGGCTTCATCGGCCGGGTGCTCACCCGTCAACTGGTCGAAACCGGCCACCAGGTCCGTATTTTGCTGCGGCCGTCGCTGCGTACGCCCCGCCTGCCCATCGGCGTGTCGGTCGAAGCGGCCGTCACCAGCCTGAGCGATGTGCAAGGTCTGCGCGCCGCCATGCGCGGCGTGGAAACAATCTACCATCTGGCAGGGGGAGAGGGTGAGGGCGGGCGCGCCAATCTACAGGCCGTGGACATAAATGGCACGCGTGCTCTGTGCGAAGCCGCCGCGGATGCCCGCGTTGGACGTCTCTTCTACCTGAGCCACCTGGGCGCCGGCCGGGCCGCCGGTTTCCCGGTGCTTAAGGCCAAAGGTATCGCCGAGGAATACGTCCGCAAGTCGGGGGTCCCGCACACAATCCTGCGCGGCTCGGTCCTGTTCGGTCCGGGTGACGAATTCACCACCGGTTTGGCGATGCTACTGACCGCCGCTCCCGGTTTCCTGCCCCTGCCAGCCAAGGGCGAGACGCTCCTCCAGCCGTTGTGGGTCGAGGACCTGGTCACCTGTCTCATCTGGTCCCTCGATAACCCCGAAACACTCAACCAGACTTACGACCTGGGCGGCAGTGAGTACATCAGCCTGCGCCAGTTGACCGAGACAATTATGGAAGTAACCGGCCAGCGGCGTCTGCTGGTCAACTGGCCGACGCAATCCATGCGCGCCCTGACCATCATCATGGAATCCATTTTTCCGCGCTTCCCTGCCTCGATCTTCTGGCTGGATTACCTGGCCGTCAACCGCACCTGCCCGGTGGACACGATCACGCGCATCTTCGGACTGATGCCCGCCCGTTTCGCCTCCCGATTGGACTACCTGCGCAACGTTCCCTGGACCCGGCAACTGCTCCGCAGGCTGTTTACCCATTATGTCTGAGTGGACCATCCGCCTCCTGGAAACCCCCGAAGAGATGACCGCCGTCGAGGCGCTTCAGCGCCTGGTCTGGCCTGGCTCCGAGACCGACGTTATACCGGCCCACATGCTGCTGGCTGCTGTCCATAACGGCGGGCTGGTGCTCGGCGCATTCGTGGAGGATGACCTGGTGGGTGTATCTTTCGGGTTTCCCGGTATCTATACAACACCCGACGGTCCACGCCTGAAACACCACTCGCACATTCTCGGCGTCCATCTGAATTGGAACGGGAAAGGCATCGGCTTTGCCCTCAAGCGCGCCCAGTGGCAGATGGTCCGTAAACAGGGCCTCGACCGTATCACCTGGACTTACGACCCTCTGCTCAGTCGCAACGCCCACCTCAATATTTCCCGTCTGGGCGCGGTCTGCAATACTTACCTGCGTTCCGAATATGGCGAGATGCGCGACGGCCTGAACGCCGGCCTGCCTTCCGACCGTTTCACGGTGGACTGGTGGCTGAATACCAAACGCGTGGAACAACGCCTCAGTCGCCGCTCACGCCCGGCTCTGACCCTCGACCACTACCGCACCGCCGAAGCAACTCTGTTCGAAGCGCACTCGGACCGGGGGCCTGCGCTCTGTCCGCCGGAAGAAACTTCCTCGCCCCGTGCCCCGTGCGGGAACCGGGACTACCCATCTGGAACCGGGACTACCACTCTGACGGGCACACTGCTGCTTATCGAAATCCCGTCTGATTTCCTGGCCCTGAAGGCCGCTGACCTGCCCCTGGCGCGCGACTGGCGCTTTTACACTCGTGAAGTCTTCGAGAACGCCTTTGCAACCGGTTATCTGGTCACCGACTTCGTCCATGATAATGAGCGAAGTTTCTACGTCCTGACCCATGAGGACTCTCCTCTCCAGGATGAT
>JAPLGV010000480.1 GCA_026389975.1 Chloroflexota bacterium | reverse complement strand
AGAGCTTGACTTCCGAAGCGCCGTTGTATTCATAACCGCTGAACAAAGGCAGTGTGAAGTCGGGCACCGTTGAGCGGACCCCCAGAATTGGATTCTTGGCCTTTAACAGCCCGGCCGCCAGCAGACCGAGCAAGCCCAGTAAGCCAATCCAGACGAGTATCTGCGCCCAGAGCGGGACGCCGCGTTTCGGCGCAGGAGCAGTATTCGGTTCATGCAACATTAAGCCAGCCTCCTACTTACGTTTCTTGAGTTCTTTTTCGAGACGTGCGATATACTTATCGTCCGCAGCAGTAGCGGACCCTTTGGCGGGTTCAGGCCCCGACCCGGGCGAAGACGAATAGTCTGCTCCTGTTGCCGGTTCTTTCACCATCCGTTTCCAGGTCCGGAACGCACCGAAGAGCAGGAAGACGCCGGCCAAAAATGCCAGTGGCGGGACGACATACACCAGCCAGTTGATCCCCGTGCGCGGCGGCTCAGACAGGACACGAGCTCCGTAATAATCCACAAAATACTGCTTGATCTCTACTTCCGATTTCCCTTCAGCCAGCATCTGGCGGATGAGTTCACGCCACTGATGACAGGCCGTGGTTGGGCAAACATCCAAAGGGGTATTCTCACAGACCGGGCAGTACAACTGACGGGCGATGGCATTCACCTGGTCATCGGAGGGTGTTGGTTGCTGGGCAGAAACTGCAACGGTGGGAATGAGGGCAGCCGCAAAAAACAGGAAGTAGAAAGTAAGAAGAATGATGTTTTTTGTTTTCATATTTTCCATTCCCGCGTTTCTTCCTCGCGTTCCGGCCATGCCGCCACCAGGAATCCGAAGATGAACATCAGGCTGCCAATCCATAGCCAGTTAACCAGTGGGTTATGATATACCTTAAAAGGCGCCTGTGCTGCCGAGACGTCCTCCCAGTTAACCAGCACCACATACAGATCATCTGCCAGGGTGGAGCGCACACCGGCAATCGTCATCGGCTGCCCGCTCGTCGTGTAATAGTCGTAGCGGGGATAGAGATCGCCCAGAAACTTAGCGCCCCGGAAAACGCTGAGGGCGGCGCGCGTCACAATGCGACCGTCCGTATAAGGGAACTGCGCCAGCGAGTCAAAGCGGAGGGTATACCCGGCAATCTGGATGTCTTCACCGACCGCCAGTGTTTTTTGCGTGGTGGTCTGGTAAAGCTCAATACCCAGGATGCCGATGGCCATTACTACCATACTGAGATGGATCAGATAGCCACCATAACGGCGGCGATTGCGTCCGGCCAGTTGCCAGAGGGCGACCAGGAAATTCTCGTTCCGCTTTTTCTGTCGGGAGCGCGCCCCGCGCCAGAACTCAAACAGTGTCACGAAGATCACGAATGCCACCAGTGTGAACCCGACCAGCGCAATCCAGTTGTGCACCCCCAGGATGGCTAACACCACCAGGACGATAGCCGAAGGGATGGATGGCTTCCACAGGGCGCGTCCCAATGTCTTGTAAGTGGATTTACCCCAAGCCGAAAGCGGGGCGATACCCATTAAAGCCATCAACGCACCGAACAACGGTCCGTTGGCACGCAGGTAGAACGGCGGCCCGACGGTCACTTTCTGCCCCGTTACCAATTCTGAGATCAAGGGGAAGATCACTCCCCAGAAGCAGACGATCAGAACGCCCATGAACAGTAGATTATTGAGCAGGAAAAGCGCCTCGCGCGAAAACAGCGAGTTCATCTCGACCTCGGCTCGCAGGTCTTTCCAGCGATAAATTAACAGGGCAACGGATGTGACGAAGGTGATGCCAATAAAAGCAAAGAACATCGGTCCGATGGCACTTTGAGCGAAAGCGTGGACCGAAGAAAACACCCCGGAGCGGGTCAGGAACGTGCCGAAGATGACCAGGGCATAGGTCAAGATGATGAGCAGCATGTTCCATTGTTTGAACATACCGCGCTTTTCCTGGATCATGACCGAGTGCAGGAAAGCCGTCCCGGCCAGCCAGGGCATAAGGGAGGCAGTTTCGACCGGGTCCCAGGCCCAGTAACCGCCCCAGCCAAGCACATCATAGGCCCAGCGCATCCCCAGTACCAGGCCGAGAGACAGGAACAGCCAGGCGACCAACGTCCAGCGGCGGGTGAGACGAATCCAGCGATCGTCTGAGCGGCCAGTAACCAGGGCGGCGATAGCGAAGGCATACGGGATGACAAAGGCGACAAAACCCAGGTAAAGCATGGGCGGGTGGATGATCATGCCGGGGTGGCGCAGGAGCGGGTTCAGCCCCTGTCCATCCGCGGGAGTAACGGGAATAGCTCCGGCTGGTGCGAACATGTGCGCCACAAAATCGCCTCCGGTGGTTTGCCACCAGCGCGCAAAAGGGTTCTCGAAGAGAATTGTCAGTGACAGGAAAAAGGCCAGTGTAACCGAAGTCACCACGATGACCCAGGGCAGCAGTTCGCGGTCGCGTTCCCACTTGCGTAAGGTGACGGCCGAGGCGAAGGCTGACATCAGCCACGACCACAGGACGAGCGACCCGGCCTGTCCGCCCCATAGGGCAGTGATCTTGAGATAGAACGGCATGTCGTTGCTTGTCACCGAGTAGACATATTGGAGTTCATAATGTCCTGTGACGAGCAGGTAAGCGAGCGCCAAGACCGCCAGTGTGATAAGCGGGAAGATTAATAGCATAGCACGCCGGGCGGCTTCCACCCAGCGGTCAGATTTGTCAAAGTATCCTACAACTGCCGCACCCACGCTAAAAAGTGCCAGCAGGAATGTCAGCACGAACACACCAAAGCCGAATTGTGCAAGCATGAAGGCTCCTAGTAGATTTTTATTTGTGAGCAGGCTGGTGCTGAGAAATCCGGGAGGCCACCGGGCTAATTCCCGTTGACGACCTGGCTGGGAACGGCTTCCTGGTATTTGGTGGGGCACTTGAGCAAAAGTTCATCGGCATAGAAGATGCCATCCTCACCCAGATGACCGGTGACGATCGCCTGGGCCTCATCACGCAGCAAGTCGGGTTTCGGGCCGTTGTAAACAATTGTCAGCCGCGCCCGCGTCGGGTCCGTGACCGCTGTGTGTAGAACGGCAGCCAGTCCGCCGCCCATCTCAACGGCGGCGTTATCGCCGGGAACGTGGGCAATCTCAAAGGTCAAATTCATCGTTTGCGGGTTGTATTGGATGCTATCACCAATCACCGCACCGGAGATGCGCAGACTGCGTCCAACCAGGCTGTTGCCTTTTGATTTTAATTCATTCACCGTCATAAAGAATTCGGCATTGGCCTGCGTGGCCGAAACGATAAGATAGATGACTGCCGCCAAGATAAGCAGGCCGCCCACAATGAATTTCGCGCGGCCTTGGATACCAGTTTGTAGGGGTTTCTGCATTTCATACCTCCAAATTTTCTGCTCTCAAGTTCCAAGGTAATTTTACATATGTAGATTAACACAAGGTGAGAATGTGAAAAATCTAACACGATTAATGCAACTGAACCAACCCGGTGCGAATGGCAAATTTAACCAGTTCGGTGCGAGAGTGCATATTGAGTTTGTGCATGATACGTTCACGATGGCGGGCAATCGTCTTAGGGCTGAGGGCGAGCTGCTGCCCAATCTGCTGGTTATTCAACCCATTTGCCACCAGTTCAAGCACCTGGCGCTCGCGCAGGCTGAGCACATCCAACCCGATAACATTCGCCTCATGGTTGTGTCGAAGAATACTGGCGCGCCAGGCGCTGGTAATCTTCAAGTAACCAACGTGCCAGGGCAGGCTGTAGGAAGACATTACCGGCGAAAACCGCATGGATGGCTGCGATGAGA
This sequence comes from Chloroflexota bacterium, assembly GCA_026389975.1. Classification (GTDB taxonomy): domain Bacteria; phylum Chloroflexota; class Anaerolineae; order Anaerolineales; family Villigracilaceae; genus UBA877. The sequence continues at coordinate 2,437 of JAPLGV010000480.1, read as the reverse complement.
TCATCCCCGGCGGCTTGTTTGGTGATGTAACCTGATTCACCCGCGGCCAGCATTTGCATGAAATACTGTTTATCATCGTGGACGGTTAAGGCCAGGATCAGGCATTTCGGCCACAGGACGCGCAGTCGCCGGGTGGCCTCCAATCCATCAACGCCGGGCATGGTGATGTCCATCAAGATCACGTCCGGTTGCATTTCCAAGGCGCGGCTGACGGCTTCTTCCCCATCACTGGCTTCAGCCACCACATCGAAATCTTCCTGAGTCTGCAGGAAGGTCTTTAAGCCGACGCGTACAACCAGATGATCATCCACGAGCATTAAACGAATTTTTTTCATGTTTTATTCTTCCTTTGACTAGTGATCAGGGGAGGATGTCAAAGACAGGGACTGCAACTTCGACAATCGTTCCTTTACCCGGTTCCGATTCGATGATTAACTGTCCGCCAACCGATTCGACCCGCTCCCGCATTCCGGCCAGGCCCCAACCACGCGGCGGGGCAAATGATTGCACGGGGTTAAAACCGATGCCAGAATCTTCAATCTTCAGGGTGATCTCCTGAGATTGGTAAACCAATAAAATCCGGGCCTGCCGGACTTGAGCATGGCGGACTACATTGTGTAATGTTTCTTGCGCTACTGGAAAGAGAACGGTTTCAATTACGGAATCGAGCCGCCGCGCTTGGCCTTGAATATCCATTGAAACATCCAATCCTACCGATACGCTATCGTCCTTGAGGTATTCCAGAGCAGAGATCAGGCCAAGGTCGTCCAATTGTGCCGGGCGGAGATCGTGGACCATACGGTAGAGTCCCTGCGACATCTGTTTGCTGAGTGCCTGCAACCGGTCAACAAGGGCTTTGACTTCAGAGCGATCACAAACTACGGTCCGTAATGTAGCCAGGTCGAGGGAAAATGCCGTTAAAACCTGGGATGTTTCGTCATGGAGCTCACGAGCAATGCGAGTCCGTTCCTCCTCCTGCGCCCGCACGGTGTGCCGAAGCAATTCGCGCCTGAGCGCTTCCCGCTTGGTCAACTCGTTCTGGATACGTTCCAGCGCATCCAAGCGCGCCTGTTGTGCAGAGAGCAACTGCTGCTGCCTTTCCTTCTCAACGATCTGCGTGGCTCGCAACAAGCAGAGCGTGATGAGCACAGCCATCAGAGCCCTCAAGGCTTGAATGGGGAAACCAGTAAATGTCCGAAAGACGGTCGAGTTCAAGTCACGGGCCGGGAACATGTCAATCGCGGGGACGAATAATTGCGTCAGACCATACAGCCCAAACCCGATGGCTGCCCAGGTAAGGAAAACCATCACTCGTCTCCGACCACTGGTTTGAGCACTGAGCGCTTCAGCTCGCAGGGCCAGAGCAGCCAGAAACGCGGCGGGAACGGCCAGCAGGTAACGGGTAAGTACATCAAACACGTTTACCAAAAGGGTGGTACCTGTACGGTACGTAAATACAGCGCTTGCCAGGATTCCGAGTCCATAGATTGCCAGCGCACTCCAGCCAACATAAGCCGTTGCGCCTGGTTTCAACGGGTGTACGCGCAGGGTTAAGATGCCATAAACCAAAAGGGAAAAAAACGAGGCTGTCAGCATTCCAAGCCGCAGCCAAAGAATCCAGGCAGGCAATTGCATTCCCCCTGCTACAGGCTGCAGCAAATATGAATCGAGCCATTCGTGAGCCCCATGGAGCATGCCAAAAGCAGCCAGCGGGCGGAGGAGGCGCGCCTCTGCCAGAGCGGGGGAGCGCTCGGATTCGAGCGCTAGAGTGAGCCCCATGCCAAAAAAGGCAAGGCCGTACGCAAAATAGACCACCAGCAAAACCAGATCGAATGGTTGACTATTCATACATCTTATCTCATTGGGTATTTTACACCAACATTGGAAAAATAATTGTGCTTTTTATCACAGATAGATAGTGACAAATATCACATTAGTTTGTCTCATTTTTCACTTGATTTTAATCAATATTGGGGTTATAAACCCAACAATTGGTATTATATCCCCAACCGTAATTGGGGCATTGATGACGTATAGAGGTCTTGCTCAACCCGATAAGGTGCACCCGGCTCTGCTTTACCAAGAAATAACCAATTTAAAATTTTTCGCCATCATTCAGTTTTTTACTTATAGGAGAAGGCAATGCGCAAGTTATTCAGTAGTCACCGCCTGACGTTCGTGATCCTGGTTTTCGGATTCGGGCTGGTGGTATTCGCCCTGGCCGGGTTGGTCAGACCGGTTGCAGCATCCCCGGCCTCAGCTCCAGTTCCAAATCCTGTTTCGGTTCAAGGTGAACTGCCAGATAATGCGGCCTGCCTTTTCTGCCATGACAAACCGGGGATGACTCGTTCCCTGCCCAGCGGGGAAACGCTCCCGCTGACCATTGACTCGAGTCATTTCGCTGGGTCGGCCCATGAGGGTGTTGCTTGCCGCGAGT
>JAPLGV010000297.1 GCA_026389975.1 Chloroflexota bacterium | reverse complement strand
AGTTTGCCGGATTTGGTCACGATTTGCTTCAAGACTTCAATCATGGCGTCGGTGTTGCCAAAGCGCAGGTCAATGCCGCCGGTGTCTTCCTTTGTGATAATTCCCTTCTCATAACACTCCATCGCAAAGGCAATCGTCGCGCCGCAAGAGATGGAGTCCACACCAACCATATCACAAATCTGGTGAGCGTGAGAAACAGCCGCCAGGTCACCAATGCCGCAATAGGAGCCGAACGTCCCCAGGGTCTCGTATTCCGCCCCGCCGTAGAGCGGATCCGCGGTATATTTGCCTTCCGTAATTTCCACCACGCGCTTGCAGCGGACAATACAGGCGTAACAGGTATCACGTTGTTTCAGGATGGTCTCAGCCAGTTTTTCACCACTGATAGCTTCCGCTTGTTCAAATTGTCCTTCGTTGTAATTACGGGTAGGCAGCGTGCCAAGCATGTTCTGGAACATAACCACGCCCGCCGTGCCTAAAGCGCCGACGCTCATATCCGGGTTGGTTGCCATGCTCGGCGGACCGGCGCGGTTTAATTCCGTCAGGGCTTTTTGGTCAGCGATGGCGGGTTTTGCTCTTCCGCGCACGACAATTGCCTTAAGATTCTTGCTCGCCATCACCAGCCCCATGCCGGTGCGCCCGTTCATGCGGTTCGCCATGTTGACAATGCCGGAGAAGCGCACGCCTATTTCCGCCGCCGGTCCGACCTGCATCACCTGGGCTTTCAGGTCGCTGACTTCCTGCTTGAGGTACTTGTCCACTTCGCCAGTGACTTTGCCGAGCAGGTGGGAGGCATCATTTAATTTCGTTTCGCCGTTGATGATGGTCAGGTAAACCCATTTGGGGCTTTTACCACGAAAAACAACTCCGTCGTATCCAGCGAACTTGAACTCGGCCGGAAAGAACCCGCCTGCCTGTGAGTCGCCGATCCCCCCGCTCATCGGGGATTTGGCATTCACGTTGATGCGGCTCTGCCCGGAGATACTTGCGCCGGTGACCACGCTGTCGAAAATGGTCAGCAAGTTTTCGGGTCCGAGCGGGTCCGCACCTTTTGGAACCTCACGCAGGATGTAGGTCAGGGCCATTGCCCCGCCGCCCATGTACTTACGATAGAAGGATTCGGGCGGAGTTTCGACTTCCATCTTGCCGGTGGTCAGGTCTACGTGCAAGATTTTTCCATGATAACCGTAGGGCATGAGAACCTCCAAAAATATATACCCCCTCCCCCGGAAAAGGGGGAGGAGTAAAGATAATTGGTTACGCTTCCTGGCTGTCGCCTAAGAACGGATCCACATCTGGAATGCCGGGCTTTATCCACTTGCGAATCGGGAAGTAGAGCACAGCTCCTATCGCCATTGCATACAACTCAAAAATTGGTTGAAAATGAAGTGCGAAACTCGCTCATGCAAAGGTTCGCGGAAATCCGTCACAGGCTCTCTCCTTTGACTTCTCTTCCTTTCTTGTTAAAACTTTCGGGACCATTCTTTCGGCCAACGCTCGCTGATGACTTTTTTCTGGGTGAAGAACTCGACCGCGTCCATGCCCTGACCGTGCAGGTCACCAAAGAATGATTCCTTCCACCCGCTGAACGGGTAGAAAGCCATCAGCGCTGCCATGCAGCCATCTTCCAGAGGGTGTTCGACAATTCGCAGGTCTATTTGGTCGGTTTCAGAAATTGTTTCAAGCTTTTGTATTTATTTCCGAGTTGCGTAAAGGAGTCCACTGCAAAAAGGTCTTTAACACGAAGGACACGACGTACACAAAGGGTAAGTGATAAATGCTTTTCCTTCGTGCCCACCTGCCCCCGGTCTTTGGGGGTT
>JAPLGV010000279.1 GCA_026389975.1 Chloroflexota bacterium | reverse complement strand
TCTTGAAGATTCTCCGCTTGAATTCTTAATATCCTTAAGAATTTCTTCGCGTTCTTTCCCGAAGGACATCGGGACGATGTGCGGTCTTCGCGGTAAAAAAGGTTTTTGCAGTGGAGTCACTTGTACTATTTATAGCTTTGCCCGCGTGATCGCCACGCTCGACAAAGTGGAAGCCGATACTGTCCGCCGGGGGATCGCAACCGAAGAGGAATGCAGCCGATGGCGGGATGTGGTGAGGCAAATGGGTAAAATGATCCCAGATGCCTTCGCCTTTGCCGTCTTCATTCCAGGCACCTTCAACTTGATAGGATGAGGTGGCGACGCCCCACAAAAAGCATTTTGGGAATTTAACCAGGGGCATTAAAGAACCTCCATAACATGGAATTTTATGTTAGGGCGAACCAGTGTGTCCGCCCCTTATCGATAACCAAAGCTCAAGATCGATAACTTCGTCATCGCTGGAGACTATGGCTAAAAAGCAGGTTCGTTGGTAGAAATCTCGTCTGAGAGCGCCTGTGATGCAATCATTTTGCGCGGTTCACGCACCCCGAAGCGCAGCAGCGCCCAACTAATTACCCCGATGACAGCCGATAGGATAAACAACGCTTGGTAACTGATTGCACCGGCCAGCCAGCCGCCAATGAGAGGCGCAATCGACCCGGCGATACCTGGGATGGTATTGGCCAGACCGATGTAGGTAGGGCGGTTTTCCGCGTCGGTAAATTCATAAACAATGGAAATGCCAGAGATAAAGGTACCCGCGTTAACGGCTCCGCGCAAGAAAAAGATGGGGAAAAACCACCAGGGGCTGGGGGCAATGATCGCCAGAACGAGCAATAAGGCGCTCAACAGCATGCAGATCTCCAGACTCAATTTATGCCCTTTGCGGTCAGAGAGAAAACCAAAAAATAGGTATGCCAGGGTCAATCCGATCTGCAAGGCGATCATAAATCCACCGGCCTCTGCATCCGGCAGATTCCAGGTCTTTACCGTATAAACCACCAGAAAACCGGTTGCCATCCCGCTCAGCGAAAAGATGATCTGCGACAGCAGATACATGCGGAAGTTGCGATCTCTGCGCAGGACTTCCGGTAAGGAACGCAAGTAATTCAATTGCGAGACCGGAGGTTTGCTGCTGTAGACAGCCGGTTCGCGCGTGAAAGAAAGGAATACCCAGGAAAGGAAAATAAACGCACCCGCGACCGCGAAGGAAAAAACGTAACCCAGCGGGAAGGTGAATTTTTTGAGTACGACGGGTACGGCTAGTGCTCCCAGGATGCCGGTTCCGTTGCCAATAAAATTGGAGATGCCAAAGAACCGCCCGCGCTTTTCCACCGGGATAACCTTCGCGATCATATCCTGCCAGCCCACAAGGATCACGCCTGTCCCAACGTTTTGCCAGGTGTACAACACAAAGAAAATGACCAGGGTTAAGATCGGCTGACCGGTTGCCAGGAAATATACCGCTGGGGGCAGCAGGAAAATGGGCAGGCGTTCGAGGAAGAAGCCGAGGGTCACCGGGAAGAACTTTTTCCGGGGTGCACGCTCAACAGCATTGGCCATAAATAGCTGTGGCAGGAAAATACCCCCCCAGCCGAGAAAAGAGATCAGGCCGATCGTCAGAGGACTATCGGTAAAATGGCTCACAAACAAGGGGAGGATGATCGTGGATGAGAAAAAGCTCATCCCGAACCAGAAACTGGCTCCATCCAGGGTGTTGACCAGGAAATTCCAACGATAATTCCGCTCGATTGACTGTTGAGCAGCGGAGTTACTAGCCATGATTTCCGTCATAGGTTGGTATACCTTTCTCTCTAAGATGGAATATATTTGAGCGATTTGTATCGTTTAGAAATCTTATTTGATCTCGTAATGTGGAAGCCGCCCAACACGTGGTTATACGGCCCGTCTAATGGCTTATAGGCGGCCCGCACCACCTGCTGCTTGCGTACCTTGAGACTCGGCGGCGCGGACGGCACCGCCTGGGCAAACGGCTTGGCTTTTTGCTCCGGGCGTTTCGGGCCTGCGTGACTCATCGGCGGATTGTAGCACAGAGTGTTGACAGTGGCACTGAGTGCCATTATGATTGCAGGTGTCGTAGACGTCGGCCCGCCCTCGGGATCGGAGTACGGCGTCACGAGGAGGAGGTGTTATGGGTAAGGTCGTGAGGACGAAGACAGGGGTGACGGCGCAGGCGGCGCCTGTCCCATCGGAGGCCGAGGTTGCGGCGCGTGTCGAGGCCCTCATGGGGCGGATGAGCCTCGAGGAGAAGATCGGGCAGCTCACCCAGATTGCGGGCGCGCCGTTCATCCCGGGGTCGAAGCCTGAGGACGTCATCCGGAAGGGCGGAGCCGGCTCGGTCCTGTGGCTCAACGATAGGAAGCAGTTCAACGTGCTCCAGAAGATCGCCGTCGAAGAGAGCCCGTCGAAGATCCCGCTGCTCTTCGCCCTCGACGTGATCCACGGCTACCACACGATCTTCCCCGTGCCGCTGGCCATGGCCTCGTCGTGGGATCCGTCGGTTGCCGAACGGGCACAGGCCGTGGCGGCCAAGGAAGCCCGCGCCGCAGGCCTGCACTGGACCTTCGGTCCGATGCTCGACATCGCCCGTGA
>JAPLGV010000248.1 GCA_026389975.1 Chloroflexota bacterium | reverse complement strand
GGAGGCGGCAAAATTGGACGGGGCTTCGATGATCCAGATATTTGCCCAGATCACTTTGCCTCTTCTTAGGGATGTTATTCGGGTTGCTGTAGTGATGTGGAGCATCACCGTTCTCAATCTTTTCGCGTTTCCGAGAGCTTTTGCACTGACGTATCCAGAAGTAACGACCCCGGCCATTTACCTCTATCAATTGGCTTTCGGGCAAGCCGGCGGCACTACCGGTGGAGCTGGTGCCAATGGCGTTGTGTATGTGGGTAGGGCGGCTGCCGCTGGTGTAATTCTGACCGTTATAGTAGTCTTGATATACGGTTTGTTGAATGTGGTTTTTAAAGAAGAAAAATTGGAATACTAATTCAAGAGAAGGTGGTGAACCGTGGCGCGAAAAATGGCCGAAAAACTTAAAAAATGGTTGAGCAAATCTGTTACTTATATAATTCTTGGATTATGGACATTGTTTCTGGTGTACTCGTTCGGTTGGGTGCTGGCTTCCTCTTTAAGTACGACCAGAGAAATTTTTACTGGCAAGTTATTGGCCAGCGGTATACATCTGAACAACTATATCAGCGTATTAACCACTAATCACCTTGCTCTGTATTTTAAAAATAGTTTGGTTTATTGTATCGTTTCATGTTTAGGCGTTTTAATCCTCGCTACCCCGGCTTCTTATGTTCTAAGTAGAACCAATTTCCGCGGCCGCAAGATTGTTACTGGTATTTTTGTTGCTGGCATGGGCATCCCGGCAATGATGACGATGATTCCGCTGTTTATGATGTTCACTCGTTTGGGCTTGATCAAATCGTTTGTTGGACTGCTCATTGTTTACATATGCGGGGCGATTCCTTTCTCAGTGTTTTTCCTGTCAGGTTTTTTTACTTCTTTACCGACTGAATTGGAAGAAGCTGCCATTGTAGATGGCGCCACGCCTTTTCAAGCTTTTTGGAAAATCATGTTACCCTTGGCCCAGGGAGCTCTGGTCACACTGACCGTCTTTAATTTTCTCAATTTTTGGGGTGAATATTCCTGGGCGTTGATCATGGTTAATAATGATAGTTACCGTACGCTTCAGATTGGGCTCCAAACAGTCATACGCTCAATGTTAAACCAGGGAAATTATGCCGGTATCTTTTCCGGAATCATCATTGTGTTCGTGCCTACCTTGTTGCTGTATGTTTTCCTGGCGGAAAAAATTGTCAGCAATATTACTGCTGGTGCGATAAAAACATAAAGTTAGATAATCTGGATATTCCATGACTAACCTCCCAGCCATTATCCCCAGCTTGCGCAAATGGGCAAGTTTTGGCAATTATCTACCTTTGTCTGATGCCTGCCGGTTGGTGATCGCTCCATCCCATATTGAAGAACTGGCGGAGACCACAGAAACTTTACAAGAGGTCTTTTATTCAGAAATCAAAAGGCCTCTGACCGTTATCATCGGGTCGGAACCGGGTAGAGGAGATATTCTTCTAAAACTGGACAGGAACTCCCAGGAGATTGCTGAACAAGGATATATCCTTGAAATTGATGAGCATGTAAAGGTACAAGCAAGGACAGCAACAGGGATCTTTTATGGCGGGCAAACCCTCCTCCAGATGTTGCATCAAGACCCAGCGCATACTCAGTTACTACGCGGGCTTGCATATGACTACCCCAGTTTCCTGCAACGAGGTATCATGCTGGATGCAGGCCGGAAATATTGGGGAATGGACTACTTGTACAATATTATGCGGCAAATGGCCCGGTTAAAGTTAAACACCCTACATTTGCATTTATCAGATTGGAACGCTTTCCGACTCCAAAGCGATTTACATCCAGGTCTAAGCGCGTCCCAGGCATATAGCAAATCAGATATTACTTCGTTACAGGCATATGCTAGGCAATGCCACATCACCATCATCCCCGAGATTGACCTGCCTGCGCACGCGACAGTAATCAGCCGCTACGATCCGTCTCTAGCCTTCTCTTGTGAGGTAATGAGCAAAGCGCGC
>JAPLGV010000001.1 GCA_026389975.1 Chloroflexota bacterium | reverse complement strand
CGAGGGCGGTTCGCTCGACGTAGATCAATCCATCGTGCGGCTGGAGGATGCCTTTATCCAGGTATGTGCGCATGGTGGCCTGGATGCCCTGGATGTGCCCGGCCTCGCCCGGCTTATCGAGATAGCTCTCGGGCAGGACCAGGTTATATGTCGAGGGCGCCTTGCCGACGAGTTTTTCCACTTCCTGCCAGTATTCCGGCTCGGAGGTGAACTGGTCGCAGGCGATAACCGCCCATTTGGTCAGGTTTGTACCCTTCCTAGGCAGGTAGATTTGGGGGATTTGGATACCGATGTCGTCGTAGATTTTCATGTTCAATTCCAGGTAGGGGCACAGTGTCGCTGTGCCCCTGCTACCTAAAAGATTATTTCTTCGCAAATTCGATGAGTTTCTCCGCCACCTCGGCGCCCACGCGTCCCTGGGCCTCCTTCGTGGCCGCGCCGATGTGCGGCGAGCAGATGACGTTATCCAGTTTGGCCAGTTTCCAGTCTGTGGGCGGTTCCTCGGCATAGACATCCAGCGCCGCACCAGCCACCTTGCCACTGGTCAGGGCTTCGTAGAGAGCCGCTTCGTTAATGATGCCGCCACGGGCGCAGTTTACGATGCGTACGCCGGTCTTCATCTTCTCGAACTGGGCTTTGCCGATCATGTCCGCTGACTCTTTGGTCTTGGGCAGGTGCAGGCTGATGTAATCGGAGTGGGCCAGCAGCTCGTCCAGCGGGACCAGCTTGACGCCTTCGGCTTCCTTGACGTATGGGTCGTAAGCGATGACGGTCATGCCGAGGGCGTTGGCGCGGATGGCAACTTCCTTGCCGATGTTGCCGAGGCCGATGAGTCCCATTGTCTTTCCGCCAATCTCGTCGCCTTCGAAGGCTTTCTTTTCCCATTTTTCGGCCTTCATGGTCGAGGAGGCTTTGTAGAGATTGCGGGCCAGGGCGAACATGAAACCAATCGCCAGTTCAGCCACCGAAGCGGAGGAAGCCCTGGGCGTATTCATGACGGTGATACCCTTCGAGCGGGCATAGTCCGCGTCAATGGTGTCCAGGCCGACGCCGCCGCGCACGATGACCTTCAGGTTGGGACAAAGGTCAATCAACGGCTGCCGGATCTTGGTCCGGGAACGCACCACGCAGCCAGCATAGTTCGGCAGGATGTTCGGGAGTTCTTCGGGGGTGATCTCGAAGTTCGTATCCACCATCAGCCCCGCGGCGCGCATTTTCTCAATGGCATCGGATTCGGTTTTGTCGCAGACCAGGATTTTCATGAACTTTCTCCTTTTTGGGATGTCAAATTAAAAACAGAGATACACGAGCCGGATGCCCGTGTCTCCCGTTATTGGAATTCTGCTGTTTCACGAAAATATTGTAACACGGCCTCTTTCGTTGTCAACTGATTTCCTTCATGCGCGGACGGTGTCTATTGTTAGTGTGCGAAAGACTGGGTGTGGACTATAATCTGAACGCAAGATATCGAAAAATTGCTTCTTCAATCACAGGAGATGAAAATGACCAGACGTATTCATAATTTCAACCCCGGCCCGGCCGTACTGCCGCTGGAAGTGCTCCAGCATGCGCAGGCGGAAATGCTCGACTACAGGGGCACGGGGATGTCGGTGATGGAGATCAGCCACCGTTCGAGAGAATTCGAAGCCATTGTCGCCGAAGCCCAGGCGGACCTGCGCGACCTGCTCGGCATCCCGGCTGGTTACAAGATTTTGTTCCTGCAAGGTGGCGCCAGCCTGCAATTTGCCATGTTCCCGATGAACTTCCGCCCGGCGGGCGTTTCGGCGGATTACATCATCACCGGCACGTGGAGCAAGAAAGCCTTCAAGGAATCCCAAAAACTGGGGACGGCCAAAGCTGCGGCCAACCTGGAGGCCGACAACTTCAACCACCTCCCGGCCCAGTCGGAACTCAAACTGGACCCGCAGGCTGCATAACGAGACCATCCACGGCGTGGAATACTTCGCCGAGCCGGTCCCGCCGGCGGGCGTGCCCCTCATCTGCGACGCCAGCTCCGACTTCGTCAGCCGCCCGATCGATGTTTCAAAATATGCCATGCTCTACGCCGGCGCGCAGAAGAACGCCGGCCCGGCGGGCGTGGTGGTTTGCATTATTCGCGACGATATGCTGGAAAAAGTTCCGGCCAACCTGCCCAACCTGCTTGACTACAAAGCCCTGGCCGAAGAGAATTCCCTGCTCAACACTCCGCCGTGCTGGTCCATCTATATTGTTGGGCTGGTGCTGAAATGGGCCAAGGGACTCGGCGGCCTGGAAGGTATTGCCAAGCGCAATCAGACCAAGGCCGGGCTGGTCTACAAAGCTATTGATGAATCCGGCGGGTTCTACAAGGGGCATGCCAAATCCGACCGTTCTGTCATGAATGTCCCCTTCCGCCTGCCCAACGAGCAGTTGGAAGAACAATTTGCCAGTGAAGCCAAGAAGCGCGACATGATCCGTCTGAAGGGTCATCGTTCGGTGGGCGGGATGCGCGCCTCGCTCTACAACGCCCTGCCGGTCGAAGCGGCCCAGGAACTGGTCAAGTTCATGAAAGAGTTCCAGCAGAAGAACGGGTAGTTGACTTCTCTTCCCTGTGTGGTTTAATGTCGCCGCTTTTCGTAAGAGCGACCGGGTTAAAGCACAACCTGACACATTAGACCTATTGCAAAAGTGGGTTGTAGCGGCGACTTCAGTTGCTTTTTGCCACGAAACCAACGACTGAAGTCGTTACTACGAGATGTTTTCTTAGTTATGCAAGATAGCTATTCATTACTGCAGCACGCTGGTATATGGTCCTGCTGCCTTCGAACCACCTGGGAAATATGCGAACGAAAAGGCAAATACGATCAATAATAAAATTCTGGTAACTTATGCCAGCCGGGCTGGTTCCACCGCCGGCGTGGCCGAAGCCATTGGGAAGACCCTGTCTGAAAGCGGAGCACAGGTGGACGTGCTCCCCATGCAGGAGGTGAAAGACCTGACGCCTTACCGGGCAGTGGTGGCGGGCAGTGCCATTCAAAACAAACAATGGCTGCCGGAGGCCATGCAATTCATACAGGCACATCAATCAGAATTGGCACGAAAACCCTTCGCCGCTTTTTTGGTATGCATGACGCTGGCCATGCGCAACGGAGAGACCTATCGCCCGTTTGTGGCCGAATTCCTGGCGCCGGTGCGCGCCCTGGTAAGGCCGGTGAGCGAGGGGTACTTCTCCGGGAAGCTGGACATCCGCAAAGTTCCGTCATTCAGCGACCGGCTGAAATTCCGGCTGAGCGTCCTCTTCGGCGTCTGGGCGGAGGGTGATCACCGGGATTGGAACGCCATCCGCCTGTGGGCTGAAAGCCTTGCTCCTCTACTGCACATCAAAGGTAATAAGCCATAAAAAGTTGAATTGCACAATAGTACCAGCAACTCCCAAAGCTTGAAAAATCCTGGCGGATTTCTGGAACGAGGAGTGGTATAATGTCGCCGCTTTCAGAAGGAGCGGTGACATTATTTTATGCTAAGTGTATCGGAAGCCCGTGAACGCATCCTGGCAGTTTTCTTGCCGGTTGAATCCCAGACCGTTTCGCTCAACCGCGCTGCCGGGCGCGTCCTGGCTTGCGACATAGCCGCCGAGACAGACCTGCCCCTTTTCGATAATTCCTCTGTAGACGGTTTTGCCCTACACAAGGCAGATTTCGCCTGCCCCCGGACCCTGAACGTGGTCGCCGACATCCGCGCTGGCGAAACCTCTGAGACGCCAATCCGGCCCGGACAGTCGGCCCGCATCATGACCGGTGCACCCCTGCCGCCCGGAGCGGAGGCGGTGATTATGGTCGAAGATACAGACTTCAACGTGCGCACTCCCGGCACGCCCGCCCCGCAGACGGTGACCATTCACAAGTCTGTCCGGCTGGGTGAAAACATCCGCCGCCGCGGCGATGACCTGCACACTGGTGATGAGGTCCTGTCTGCGGGAATGCGCCTGCGGGCGCAGGAAATCGGTCTGTTAGCCATGCTCGGCGCGGCGGACGTGCTGGTCTACCGGCAGCCACGGTTTGCCCTGCTCTCCAGCGGTGACGAACTTTTGCCAGTGGAGGCTCCCCTCACTCCCGGTAAAATTCACGAATCCAATTCCTATGCCCTGGCCGCTCTGGCCGAAGCGGCGGGCGTGGAACTCATCCGGCTGGGCGTGGCGGCGGATACTGAAGCAGATGTCCGCTCCCGGCTGGAAAGGGCGGTGGAAGCAAAAGCGGATGTAATCGTTTCATCAGCGGGAGTCAGCGTCGGTGCATTCGACTACGTAAAGTATGTCATCGAAGAAGATGGCGAACTCGACTTCTGGAAAGTCAACATGCGCCCCGGCAAACCGCTGGCTTTTGGCAAGTACCGCGGCGTCCCGTTCTTTGGGTTGCCGGGAAATCCTGTTTCGGCCTTTGTCGGATTCGAAGTTTTCGTGAGACCCGCCCTGGAGAAACTGAGCGGACTGAAACTCCGGCCCCGCCCGCACCAGATGGTACGCCTAGCCGAATCGCTGGAATCCGACGGGCGCGAATCCTACCTGCGCGCAGTTATCAGCCAGGAGAATGGCGTTCTGGTAGCCCGTCTGACCGGTCACCAGGGTTCCGGAAATATCTTCTCTTTAGTGCGCGCAAACGCTTTACTGATTGTGCCCTCTGGTGTAAAATCGCTCCCTGCAAACTCGGACGTAGAGATATGGCCCATCGCATAAAACCCAATCATAACGATAAAACTGGTCCGGCCTTCTATTGGGCCACTTTTGGACTCACCTGCCTGGGCGCTCTGGATGCCACTTATTTGCTCGTTTATAAGTTGACGAACAATAATGCCATGTGCCTGGGCAACGGCGGCTGTCATGATGTCAATTTCAGCCCTTATGCGGAAATTGGTGGGATCCCGGTCTCGGTGGTTGGGATCGTCGCTTTTCTTGCCATTGCCGGCATCCTGCTGCTGGAGCCGCGGCTCAAAATTGTGAAAGAAAATGGATCGCTGGCAATTTTCGGGATCAGCCTGGCGGGCGTGGCTTTTACGGCTTACCTCACCTGGCTCGAGATTTACGTTATCCATGCCATCTGCCCATTCTGTGTGGCTTCGGCGGTCATCATCGCCTTGATTTTTATCCTGGCCATTATCCGGCTAATCAAACAAACTGCACATTAGGAGGAATTCATGCCCCGCATCCGCTGCCATTACGCTGACTGTGTGTTCGTAGACGACGGCTATTGCGGCGCCGCGGCGGTCGAACTGGACCCCGATACCGGCTGCGCCACCTATTCTCCCAATGAAGAAGCTGCTGCCAAAGATGATAATTGGGAAGAAGGGGAACTTGAAGAGTGGGAAGAAGAGGAAACCGACGACGAGGATGATGACACCTGGGAAGAAGACGAGGACGAGTTATAACATAATGGGGCGGCAGAGAATCTGCCGCCCGTTTCGTTCCGGACCCGTAACCTGCTCCCGTACCTTGTAGGGGCGCACCCACTGCACCCCTATTTGTTTTCCATCATCCGGTACAACAATAACCCCGCGGCTACTGCCAGGTTCAGCGAACTGACTCGTCCCTTCATCGGCATGGACACGACCTCGTCGCAGGCCGCGATTTGTTCCGGGGAAAGTCCCTTTTGCTCATTTCCGAGCAGCAGAATGATCGGTTTGTTTCCCCACTGGAACTCCCGATAATCGGACCCGGCATGTGCCGATGAGCCAACCAGTTGATAGCCGTTCTTTTGCCTCCACTGCACGAATTCATCAAATGAAACCTGTACCACCGGCTTCCAGAACAGAGTCCCCATGCTGGCCCGCACCACGGACGGGTGGTATAGCTCCACGCCGCCGTCCAGCAGGAATAGCCCGTCTGCACCGACCGCCTCCAGCGTGCGCAGGATTGTTCCGACATTGCCAGGGTCCTGCGGCGAGACTGCCGCCGCGCCCCAGTGAAAAGTTTTTGGTGAGATGCCGTCCAGGTTTAGTTGTTGCTGGCGGAGGATGGCGAGGATTCCCTGTGGGTTGTCCTTCCCGGCAATGGCGGCGAACAGGTCGCGGGTGAGAGCAACGCAGCGCACGCCGCGGCGGGACTGCTCGTCCACCAGGTGATGGGCGAAGTCGCTGGTCAGCAAGTCCGGGGCGTAGACCAGGGTCTCCAGGAACCAGCCCGCTTCGACGGCTTCGCCGACGGGGTGGATGCCTTCGACCAGGAATAGTCCCGTCTCTTCGCGTCCCTTTTTCTGGCGCAGGGAACGGATTTGTTTAACGAGCGGGTTGGCATGGCTGGAAATCAATTCGGGCATGTGCTGATTGTACCTGAATCGGCTATAATTTTCCTATCACCTGATGTAGAAAATTTCGGTAAAGAAGGAGTTCGCGTGACAACGACCTTCGAACGGTATTACCGTTATGCCCTCTGGCTGGGGTTCTTTACTGTCTTCTACAACCTGCTTGAGGGGCTGGTCTCGATTTTCTTCGGCGTACATGACGAAGCCCTGACTCTCTTCGGCTTCGGCATTGACTCGTTCATCGAAGTAATGTCAGGTATCGGAATTGTCGCCATGGTCTACCGCATCCGGCGGAACCCGGATACTCCGCGTTCACAATTTGAACGCACCGCCCTGCGCATTACCGGGACGAGTTTCTACTTACTGGCCGCCGGACTGGCAGTAACAGCCATTTTCAACATCGTAATCGGCCATAAGCCCGAAACCACCCTGCCCGGCTTGATTATCTCGCTGGTATCCATCGCGATGATGTGGGCGCTGGTTTCTGCCAAGCGCAAAGTAGGGCGGGTGCTCGACTCGGCCCCCATCCTGGCGGATGCCAACTGCACGCTGGTCTGCATCTACATGTCGCTCGTTCTTCTGGCAGCCAGTCTCATCTATGAGCTGACCGGTTTCGGTTTCGTGGACAGCATCGGCGCGCTGGGGCTGATCTACTTTTCATTCAACGAGGGCAAGGAATCCTTTGAGAAAGCCAAAGGAATGGAAAGCGATTGTGAGGAGGAAAAATGAGTTTCTATGACGATCTCAACGACCATTTCCGCGAACTGCACGCAGATGCCGCCAAAGCCATCGAAAGCCTGCCCACCGAAGCGCTGGACTGGATGGCCGGACCGGAGATGAACTCGATCAACGTGCTGGTTGTCCATCTGGCCGGCGCAGAACGCTACTGGATCGGAGTGGCTTTAAATGAGCCGCCTGCCCGTGACCGTGAATCTGAGTTCCGGACACAGGGTCTGAGTGCAGATGAGTTGAAGGCGCGCCTGGTTTCTGCTGATGATTATGCCCGGCAGGCGCTGGCCCGTTTCTCCATACTTGATTTGGAAACTGTTCGCGAGTCCCCGCGCAATGCCAAAGCATTCACGGTCGGGTGGTGCCTGGCCCATGCCCTCGAACATACCGCCTTGCATACGGGTCACATCCAGTTGACGCGGCAATTGTGGGAGCAAAAGAGGATGTCATAATCTGTTAGAATTGTCCGCATGAAGAAAATCGTTCGGCCGATTCTGGCACTCCTGCTGCTCCTCTCTGCCTGCCAGCCGCGCGCCATCTCCGTCACCATCCTGAATGGGGAACAGGTACTTTCTCTTTCCACCGCCAAAACCGTCCCGGCAGAACTGCTCGCCGAGGTCAATATCACGCTCGGCGCACACGACCGTCTGCTCTATCTCGGTTCTTCCACCCCGCTCGATACAGCCCTCCCGGATGCCAGATCCTATACACTGACCGTACGCCGCGCCGTGGCTTTAACCGTCGTCGCACCGGATGGACAGCAGACGATCCAAACTTCCGCCCTCACCGTCGGCCAGGCGCTGGCTGAGGCCGGGTACACACTCCATGCTGCCGACCGGCTCGACCCGCCTGCCGAAACGCCCATCACCGGTCCGCTGGCCGTCACTTACCAGCCTGGGCGCGAAATCGTCGTCACGGTGGACGGGACCCAGGTGCGGGTGCGCTCCGCGGCGGCCACGGTGGGGCAGGCACTGGCCGAGGCTGGCATTCCGCTCGTTGGGCTGGATACCGCCGTCCCACCTGAAACTGCTCCGCTCCCTGAAGATGGTCAAATCCGCGTTGTGCGTGTCGTCGAGTCGGTTGCCCTGACCCAGAAAACCATCCCGTTCATTACCCGCACCGAACTCTCCGCGGATTTGGAAATCGATCAGCAGGCGCTCCTGCAGGGCGGAGAGCCGGGACTGGCAATCGCCCGCCTGCGCACCCGCAGCGAGGAGGGTGTGCAAGTCTCACAGCAATCTGAGAGTGAGAGTGTTGTCCGTC
The DNA here is from genome assembly GCA_026389975.1 of Chloroflexota bacterium. GTDB lineage: Bacteria > Chloroflexota > Anaerolineae > Anaerolineales > Villigracilaceae > UBA877. The sequence continues at coordinate 12,813 of JAPLGV010000001.1, read as the reverse complement.
CGCAGCAGGACCGCATCATGGGAATCGGGACGAAGATCGTCATCCGCACGACCACGGTGGACGGTGTGACCATCGAATACTATCGGGCGCTGCGAATGTTGTCCACGTCCTACTCCCCCTGCCAGTCGGCCACGCCAGATGGCAGCTGCTCCTACAGCACAGCCAGCGGCCTGCCCGTGCAACGCGGCACGGTGGCCATGGTTTATTCCTGGTACCTTGCCTTCGGCTTTGACCGGCTCTACATTCCCGGCTACGGTTACGCCACCGTTGGCGATAATGGCAGGGGGCCGCCCGATAACCACTACTGGGTGGACCTGGCTTGGACCGATGCCGAATACCAGCCAATGATGGGCTGGACAACCGTTTACTTCCTGACACCTGTTCCCCAGAATCTCGTTTACGTACTGCCATGAACGGACTCTCGCTCCCACCCCTGAACATTCCCGCCCTGTTGCGGCGATATGACCTGCGCCCGAGCAAAGGCCTGGGACAAAATTTTCTGCAGGATAACCATGTCCTGCAGGAAATCGTCAGCATGGCGGACCTGGGGCCTGCGGACACTGTCATGGAGATTGGTCCCGGCCTGGGCAGCCTGACGCGTTACCTGGCGCTCTTGGCGCGTTCTGTCACTGCCGTCGAACTGGATCGAAAGCTGTTTCCGGCCCTGGAAAGCGTACTGGCACCGTATAAAAATGTGCGTTTGGTGCAGGGGGATATTCTGAAACTTAATCCCGCCGAATTAATGGAAACGCCGGGTTATATTGTTGTGGCGAATATTCCCTACTACATTACGTCGGTGGTCATCCGCCATCTGCTGGAGGCGGAGCAGCGCCCGAGCCGCGTGGTGCTGACGGTGCAAAAGGAAGTTGCCGAGCGCATCTGCGCCGGTGCGGGGAGAATGAGCCTGCTGGCGTTGAGTGTGCAGGTTTACGGGAAGCCGGTCATTGGAACAACCATCCCTGCGGAGGCTTTTTACCCGCCGCCAAAAGTAGATTCGGCGGTGTTGTGCATTGAGATTTATGCTCAGCCCATCATCCCTGCCGACAGGCTGGATAGGTTCTTCATATTAATCAAAGCCGGGTTCTCGCAAAAACGCAAGACCCTGCGAAATGCGCTCTCCGGCGGCCTGCATTTGCGCGGCGGAGATTGACCCACAGCGGCGGGCGGAGACACTAAGTTTGGAAGAGTGGGGTAATTTGGTGAAAGAATATGAAACCTAGCAGCGGTTTCATGCGCCGCCGTTACGGTATCATTATGCTCATCTTGCTTGGCCCTTGTGCTGCAAGTCGCGGTAAGCCCACATTACCTGCCACACCCGCACTGCCGCCTCGACTTGAATCTTGAACGACATTTTCGATTTTCCCCAACGCCGGTCCGCAAAATAGATGGGGACTTCGCCGATCTTGAAACCCAGACACCAGGCCAGGTAAGCCATCTCGACCGTAAATATATACCCGCTGGCCTTGACACGCTCCAGCGGCATTGCCTGGAGCGTTTCGCGCCGCCAGAGGCGAAATCCGCCGGTCACGTCTCGCAGGGGCATGCGCAGAATGCTGCGCGCGTAGAAATTCCCCCAGGCTGAGAGTGCTTTCCGCCAGATGGGCCAGCGGACATCGGTGCTGCCGCCTGGGATGTAACGCGACCCCAACACCAGGTCACAGGTATCGAGGCGCTTTGCCATCTCGACCAGTGCAGCCGGATCATGGGAGAAGTCGGCATCCATCTGGCCAATGGCATCCACAGCGCCATCGAACAGGGTGCGGAACGCTTGGAGGTAGGCTGACGACAACCCCAATTTCCCGGTGCGGTGCATCACATGCACCCGTTTGGGATTCGCGGCGGCCAGATCATCGGCGATGCAGCCAGTACCGTCGGGACTGTTATCGTCTACAACGAGAATGTCCAGATTTAATGGAAGCGCAAATAAAGCGGAGACTAATTTGGGCAGGTTCTCCGCTTCGTTATATGTTGGAATAACGACGACAATATGCAATCTGGCTCCTACTGCTACTTGCGCAAGAGGGATGACTTGAGAACATCAAGGGATGTGAAAAGGCCATCGCTTGAGTGCAATATGCCTATTTTGAACGCCAGCCGCTTGCTGCGGCCGCGTTTTTCGACCAGGTAAATAATTGGAATATTCGCCGTGCGGCGGTCGCCGCGCAGGCGGCGGGTCACTTCGTAGCCGTCTATATCGGGGAGGCGAATATCCAGAATAATGAGATCCGGGTGCAAAGTTTGGGATGCGCGTCCCCCCATCCTCGCCCCATTTTAAGGTAAAGACCTCATATCCCTGAACGCGGAAATTTGGATTCAGCATATCGGCTTTTTCGAGGTCGTCTTCACCGATGAGGATCTTCGGTTTCGCCTCGGCCATGGGTGTTACCTTAGGAGATGGGTTCTTTTTGAATAACGAACTCGCAGACGGTATCGCCTACCGCACAGCACCTGGATTCGTTGACGCGAAATTCCAATCCGCCGGAGACCCACGTGAGCATGGCCTGGAGCAGACCGGTCGAGATATAGCAGACCGGTTTGTCAGCGCCCTTGCGAGTCCAACAGATTGGGCAGCGATGGATCGTCCAAATGAATGCGTCGTCCGCTTCGTCCACAGTAGATTGCTGGTCAGTAACCTGTGAGAAGATTTTGGCCGCGGCCGGAAGGCCGATGCGGATCTTGGCCTGGAGGGGAAGCACCTTGAATGCGAGGTCACCAACGCCTGCCAATGCACCGAAATTCTTAAGCGCATCGTTGAAGGTGGCATGTCCGGCGCGCAAAGCCAGCACGCGCCCGCCGCGCGGGCTGTACATCTCTTCCAACGCAATATGGATGGCGGTGAAATCAGCAAAGTCAAATTGGCGCTCCAGGTTATCGGGAGGATAGTTGTCAATCAAGTTGCTCAAGCCTGCCAGGTTCAAAATGGCATTGAGACCATTTTTCCCCATCATTTCTTCATAGGCTTCCAGAGCAATGCGGGCGAACTTGTTGGCGTAATAGTAACCGCTTTTTGGGATTTGCTCCATAGTCTCCGCCACCTTAAATGAGTTTCGACAGGTCTTCAGCCGCGCGGCGCATATCGAGGAGGATCAGACCAAGTTTGGCTTGCTCGCGTGCCAATGCCGTGAGCACTGCTTCCTGGCCCACTGACATTAGAACAACATAGCCTTTCTCTCCTTTGATGTACACTTGTTCCAGCGACCCGCGTCCCAGTTCGGTCGCAATTCGCTCGCCCAGCGAGAGCATGGCAGCAGACATGGCCGAGACCCGGTCCTCTTCCACACCCTGCGGCAGGGCAGAGGCAATGCTCAAACCATCCACGCTGACAACTGCCGAGCCCTCAGTATCGGGTGAAGACGCCTGGAGTTCCCGCAAGCGGTCAACCATAAGTTGGGAGCGATTCTTGGTCAAAACTACCTCCTTGTAACCTGATGTAAATTTAGCACAGGGCGCACAATGTGTCAAGTTGCCTATCTGATTTGCCTATCTGATTCAATTTATGACGGGCGGCGTACAAAATAGTCAGCCAGGAAAACATGCTATAATCTTTTTCCGTCAATAAAGGTATCCCTTATGCGCCGTATTCTGACCACTTTTTTTGCCGTTTATTTCCTGCTGGAAAGCCTGCCTTTGAACAGAACGATCGTCGCGGCTCAGAGCGGGAGGCTGTCGGAGCTCGAGCCGGACTCCGGGTCCGTCGTCTGCCCGCCGGGGGTCTATGAAGCTGCGCCGGATGGCTGCCTGCCGCTCGGTCCATCCGAGTATCTGACTCAACTGGCTTCGGAAGGCATCCCCTACCCCATCCAGCCTTTACCGGCTTACAAACCCGACCCAGCCTACAATGACCTCCCCTACCAGTATTTCTGGATCAACAAGAACGGAACACCCTTCTATGCATCCCTGGACGCAGCCGTTGCAAACCAACCTTCAGGCCCTCATCTATATCCAAGCAATCATTTGCTGGTTTCATATCAAGAATTGGTGGACTACAACCAAGACACCTTTTACAGACTGCGCTCCAACTGGTGGATCCGCGCCGATGGCGGCCGCCTAGCCCGGTTCGACCCGCCCTTCCAGGGCCTGCTGTTCAGTTCCACGCCGCGCAATGCCTTCGGGTGGGTTCTGGGGGAAATCCAATCTCGCACTGCCCCCGGCGTGAACAGCCCGGAAAGCGGGATCACCCATTACCGCTTTGAAGTGGTACAAATCTACGCTACGCAAAGCGCGGATAACCTGACCTGGACCCTGATCGGCCCGGGCGAATGGTTGGATTCGCGCCAGATCTCCCGCGTGGATCCGGCCACCGCCCCACCCAAAGGGGTCGCAGGAGGCCGCTGGATCGAAGTCAACCTGTTCGAACAAACCGTTACCGTCTACGACAATAACCGCCTCATTTTCGCCACAATGGTTTCCACCGGTATAGATCGTTTCTGGACGCGTCCTGGCCTGTTCCAGATCCACAATAAACTGGAAACAGAAACCATGAGCAACAGCATCCCGGACGACTTCTACTATCTGGAAGATGTGCCGTGGACGATGTATTTTGATGAAGATCGCGCTTTGCACGGAGCCTACTGGCATAATGGCTTTGGCTACGCGCGCAGCCATGGCTGCGTCAATATATCGGTTGGCGATTCACACTGGCTCTTTGATTGGGCCAACGTTGGCGACACTGTTTACGTCTACGACCCATCCGGCCGGACTCCGGTAGATCCGTCACTTTATGGAAACGGTGGGTATTGACGCCCTAAAACCGGTATGGTATATTCAGCCCGCTTCTGGACCCGTGGTGTAGCGGCCAAACATGCGGCCCTGTCAAGGCCGAGATCGCGAGTTCGAATCTCGTCGGGTCCGCCTGAAGTAATTAATTAAGTAGACCGGCAGCCTGGTTTGACTAACGTCAGCCAGGCTGTCTGGTTTTAACAACCATTCACAGCCTATCGGCAGACACCGGTGGGCTGTTTTTGTTTTCGATCTCAAGAAGCCAAACTTACCGGCATTTCACTTTTTCTTCAATGGCAAGGTTTTGCGTAAATCCTATGTCACAAAGGTTACAAAACATGAAAGACTCTACGGCGCGTAATGCTGATTTGTGTATGTAAATAGAGCCGCCTGCTTTCCCGCAACTAAACCCAATCGAGAGCGTTATAAATCCAAACAACCCCGGAAAATATCATCCTGTCTAGACAACTATACTCAATATAGCTGAAATTCTGATCTGCATTGGAGATCTATACCCATGAAAGCTAACTCGAAAAGCACAAAACCGACTCTGGAACAAAAACTACAGACCACCCCGCTTGCCGTTATCGGTATGTCGTCCATTTTCCCCCAGGCGCATAACCTTCAGGAGTATTGGGACAATATCCTCAACAAGGTTGATGCCATTGTTGATATCCCGGCTTCGCGTTGGAAGATTGACGAATATTACGACCCGAACCCGGCTGCCCCCGACAAAACGTACTGCAAACGCGGCGCCTTTATCCCCGATATTCAATTCGATCCGGCTGAATTTGGCTTGCCGCCGAATATCCTGGAAGCGACCGATGTCACCCAGTTGTTGTCGCTTGTGGTTGCCAAGGAATGCCTTGAAGATGCCGGTTACGGAGAAGGACGGGAGTTCGCGCGGGAAAACGTGGGCGTGATCCTCGGGTTTGTGGGCATTGGCAGCAAGCTGGTAATTCCGTTGATGGCGCGTCTTCAATATCCGATCTGGGAAAAAGTCTTACGCAGCTACGGGATCTCGACAGAAGACACCCAGAAGATTATCGGAAAAATTAAATTGGCCTATCCAAACTGGGAAGAAAACACATTCCCTGGCTCGATAGGGAATGTCGTTTCTGGCCGGATTGCCAACCGGTTTGACCTGGGCGGCACCAACTGCGTGGTGGACGCGGCCTGCGCCAGTTCGTTGGCCGCCATCCACATGGCCGCCAGTGAACTTATCGAAGGCCGCACCGACATGATGATTACCGGCGGTGTTGACCTGGATAACTCGATTGGCGCGTATCTTTGTTTCAGTAAAACCCCGGCTTTCTCTAAAAGCCAGAACCCCAGTCCTTTCGATAAGGATTCGGATGGCATGATGGTGGGGGAAGGTATCGGTATGGTGATGTTGAAACGTTTGGCCGATGCCCGGCGCGACCACGATCGGATCTACGCGGTCATCAAAGGGATTGGCACTTCCAGCGACGGGCGTTTCAAGTCCATCTATGCACCGCGTCCTGCCGGACAATCTCTGGCCATGCGGCGCGCTTATGCCGAAGCCGGTTACAGCCCGGCAACCGTCGGGTTAATCGAAGCGCACGGGACCGGTACAATGGCCGGCGATCCGGCAGAATTCCAAGGGCTGAACGAAGTTTTCTCTGAAAACAACCCCAATAAGCAAACTATTGCGTTGGGCAGTGTGAAATCTCAAATTGGACATACCAAGGCGGCTGCGGGGGTTGCCAGCCTGATCAAGATTTCTCTGGCTTTGTATCACAAGGTGTTACCGGCCACCATCCACGTTAATACGCCCAATCCAAAATTCGAAATCGAGAAAAGCCCTTTCTATCTGAATACCGAGATCCGCCCGTGGGTAAAACCGGCCAACTATGCCCGCCGTGCCGGTGTCAGTTCCTTCGGCTTTGGCGGGACCAATTTCCACGTGGCTCTGGAAGAAAACGAGAGCGAGCATACCGGACCCTATCGCCTGAATTCCGCTTCGAAAGTTATCCTGCTCTCCGCTCCGACTCCGGACGAACTGCTGACGAGTTGCCAGGGATGGTCTGAAAAACTACAGAGACCGCAGGCAAAGCGGGAATTTGTAAATCTGGCATTAGCCTGGACGACCAAAGCGATTCCGCACAGCGATGCACGGGTGGGTTTTGTGGCCGCCAGTGAGGGCGAGGCCGTCAGTCAGCTTGCAGTGGCTGTAGACCTTTTGAAGGCCAAGGCAGGTCAGGAAAACGCCGAACATCCTGCGGGAGTGTATTTCCGCCGGAGCGGGCTTGACCCGCAAGGCAAACTGGTCGCCCTGTTCCCCGGTCAGGGTTCGCAGTACGTGGAGATGGGCAGGGAACTGGCAGTCAGCTTCCCGCCGGTGCGCCAGGCTTTCGCCGACATGGACGCTCACTTTGACGCCGATGGATTGCGCCCGCTTTCGAGCGTGGTCTTTCCCGTCCCGGCTTTCGATAGCGCTCAGAAGGAGTCGCAGTCCAACATCCTGACTCGCACCGAGCACGCCCAGCCCGCGATCGGGACGTTGAGCGCCGGGCTGTATAAATTATTACAGCAGGCCGGTTTCAAAGCCGACTTCACCGCCGGTCACAGTTTTGGCGAACTGACTGCATTGTGGGCCGCCGGTGTTTACAACGAAGACGCCTATTTTACCCTGGCGAAAGCGCGCGGCAAAGCCATGGCCCCGCCCGCCGACCCCGATTTTGACGCCGGGACGATGCTGGCCGTCAAGGGGGACGTGGCGGCGCTGCAAGAAGAATTAAAGGCTTTCCCCGAGATCACACTGGCGAACTGGAATTCCAACAACCAGGTGGTGCTGGCCGGGACCAAACCAGCCATTGCTGCCGTGCAGAAAGTTTTGGTTAAAAAAGGATATTCGGTCGTTGCACTGCCCGTGTCGGCGGCCTTCCACACAGCGCTGGTCGGCCACGCCCCGAAGCCGTTTGCCGAAGCGATCAAGAAAGTGAAGTTTAACAAACCCGGTATCCCCGTCTATTCGAACACCACCGGGCAGGCGCACGCATCTGACCCCGAACAGATCCGCCAGAGTCTGGCCGAGCACATCCTGAACCCGGTGCGTTTCAAGGACGAGATCGAAGCCATTTACTCCCAGGGCGGCAGCATCTTTGTCGAGTTTGGCCCCAAGAACGTCCTGACCAACCTGGTAAAAAATATTCTGGAAGGCAAGCCCCATTCCGCGGTGGCTTTGAATCCAAACGCCAAAAAGGACAGCGACCGCCAGTTTCGCGAAGCCGTTGCCCAACTGTGTGTTCTCGGCCTGGACCTGCGCCAGTATGATGCTTACGCTTTGCCGCCCAAACCTTTTATCGAAGCGAAGAAATCGGCCATCAGCGTTATGTTGAACGGCGGGCTTTACCTGACAGATAAGACGCGCACCGCCTTCGAAAACGCGGTGGCGCAGAAGGACACCCTGGACCTGGTCGCTGCCCGCCCGGAACCGAAGGCGTCCTTGTCGGCGGTTGAGCAGCCTCAGACCCCGGACCCGGCTGCCAGGTCCGCCCAGGGCTGGAACGGGTCAGATGGCGGACCGGCTTCAGGCGTGGCAGGAAGAGACGTTGAAGTCCCACAACCAGTTCCTGTCGAATGACGGCGAATATACCCGCCTGTTTGGCCAAATCACCAAACAGGAACTTGACCTGCTCTCCGGCAATTCATCTCAACAAACGCTGGAACAAATCAATACCGCGCTGCAAACGCTGGACCGCAGCATGGCGCAGTTCCACCAGCATCAGGCCGAGACGCTGCGTGTGCACGAGCAGTATTTACACAGCCAGGCGGAACTAATCAACAGCCTGATGCAGTTGCAGAATATCCCGGGGGTTTTGCCGGCCATAAAACCGACCGAGGTTCAGCCCATCGCCTCCTCTATGCCAGAACCGGTTGGCGCTAAATTCAGCGAGGACGGACATTCCCCGGTGGAATCGGCTGCTGTTTCAGAACCTGCGGCCCCGGCTGGCGCAGTCCTGGCAATCAGCCTTGAAATCCTGACCCAATCTTTGCTTGAGATTGTCAGCGAGAAGACCGGCTATCCCACCGAAATGCTCGAACTGGGCATGGACATGGAAGCCGACCTGGGGATTGATTCGATCAAGCGGGTCGAAATCCTCGGTGCCATGCAGGTGCGCTTCCCGGAATTGCCCAAGGCAGATACTGCCGTTCTGTCAGAAATGCGCACCCTGGGACAGATTGTTGACCACATGGTGGCTTCCGCTCCGGCAGCGCAGGTTTCTGTACCGGTATCGGAACCGGCGGGAAAGTCAGTTACGGCAGTGACGGTCCCGATCCCGGCCAGGGCGGGCATTGTCGTGGAAATCGTCAAACAGGCTCTGCTAGAGATTGTCAGCGAGAAGACCGGCTATCCCACCGAAATGCTCGACCCTGGCATGGACATGGAAGCCGACCTGGGGATTGACTCCATCAAGAGGGTCGAAATTTTGGGCGCGCTGCAAACCCGTTTCCCTGAACTGCCCAAAGTAGATACGGCCGCGCTGGCGGAACTGCACACGCTCGACCAGATCACGGAATACCTGACCTCGGTTGCGCCGGCAGGGGAACAGCCCGCGCCGCAGGCCCAATTGGCTATGGAAGAACCTCACAACCTGCCGCGTGGCGTCGTGGCGCTTAAATTTCTCCCGACTCCAGACCATCTGGATATGGTTTTTCCCAAAGACCGCACCTGCATCTTGATGGATGGCGGCACTGACCTGACCCCGGCCCTGGCCAAAGCGCTCTCCGGGCAGGGTATAAAAGTCGTGGTGCTGGGGTTGACCGATGCCTTGGTCAGCGACCAGAGGCCAATGCCCAAAAAAATCCGGCGCGTCCTCATGGAAGACTTGACCGAAACCGGCATTCAGAACACCCTGGCAAGCCTTCAACAGGAATATGGTCCGGCAGGCATGTATATCCATCTGGACCCACCGGGCGCGTCGGCGGAGGCATTCTCGGAGAACGAGAAAACGATCGCGCGCACCACTTTCCTGATCGCGAAATATCTTATGAAAAACCTGACCGAAGCCGCTCAGTTGAATTACGCCGCATTTGTCACCGTCACGCATATGGATGGCGAATTCGGTCTGACAACCTCCGGGGTATTCGGACCGGTCAGCGGCAGCCTGTTTGGCCTGGTAAAAACCCTCAACCTGGAATGGGACAAGGTCTTCTGCCGGGCAATAGATTTATCCCCGGACGTCAATTTAACGTCGGCGGTCGAACACATCATGTCTGAACTCTACGACCCGAACCGGTTGATCAGCGAAGTCGGCTACAGCAGCAAAGGTCGTTTTACCCTGGTGGTAGAACAGCCTGAATCGGAGAACTAAATATTATGGTTGGAAAAACTTTGATCACCCCCGATACGCTCGTCCTGGTGAGCGGCGGTGCCAGGGGCATCACTGCCCAGTGCGTGATTAAACTGGCCCATCACATACCCTGTAAATTCATCCTGTTGGGGCGCACACCCGTCAATGACCCGCTGCCGGAATGGGCGCTGGACTGCCCGGACGACGCCGAACTCAAGCGCCGTGCAATGACCCGGCTTACGACCGAGGCCAAAAAGGCCACCCCGCAGGCTGTCGAGAAACTGTTTCGCCAGATACGCGCTCAGCAGGAAGTCGAAACCACGCTCCAGGCGATACGTCAGACCGGCGCGGTTGTGGAATATGTGAACCTGGACGTTACCGCGCCTGTGCAGACTTTACAAAAGGAACTTGCCGGACCAGTCCAGCGGCTCGGAAAAATTAACGGCATTATCCACGGCGCCGGTACGCTATCGGACCGGAGAATCGAGAAGAAAACCATCCAGGATTTCGAGACTGTTTTCACCCCTAAAGTGGACGGTTTGCGCAACCTGCTGAAGGTCGCTCCGGCCGGACAGCTCGACTTCCTGGTCCTGTTCTCGTCCGTTGTAGGTTTCTTCGGGAATATCGGCCAGGCGGATTATGCCATGGCCAACGAAGTACTCAACAAAGCCGCTTACCAGATCAAGCGGGACAATCCGACCTGCCACGTTGTGTCCATTGACTGGGGCCCGTGGGATTTCGGGATGGTGACTCCCGAACTCAAACGCGCCTTTGCCGAACGCGATATGACGGTCATCCCGACCGACGCCGGGGCTGAAATGCTGGTGAAAGAAATCACTTCCCACCACACAGTTAATGACCAACCCGTGCAGATTGTGGTGGGCCAGCTTCCCACGCGCGCGGCCAGCGATATTTCCGGCGAATTGCAACGATTCGAGATCCGCCGTCACCTCAGCCTGGACGCCAATCCGTTCCTGCTTGACCATCAAATCGGGTTATATCCGGTGCTGCCTGCAACCTGCGCCGCCTCCTGGATAGCCAGTGTCTGCGAACAATTATTCCCCGGGTTCACTTTCTACCAGCTTGAAGATTTCAAAGTGTTGAAAGGGATCGTCTTTGACGAAAACCTGGCGCACGAGCATATCCTCGAACTGAATGAAATCGAGAAAGTTCCGGGAGAAAAGGTGAAGTTCGCTGCCCGCATCTGGAGCAAGAACAAAAACGGTCGTCCCCTGTACCATTACAGCCTGATTGTCACGTTGCTGCGGGAAATGCCACCAACAACCATCCACAACGTGAATCTACAGCCCTCTGCCGGGACAAACGAAGGTATTCTGGGCAAAGCCCTTTATGAGGACGGCACGCTTTGAGTGCCTACTCCAGCCGATTCCCCCTGACCGGCAGGGACAATTCCCTTTGCAGACCTACAATCCTTTTGCGTATGATGCAATTGTGCAGTCGCTGCTCATCTGGGCGCAGCGTTATTATCAGGCGCCTTGCTTGCCGTCGCATCTCGTCAGACTGGAGCAATTCCGGGCAATCCCCTTTGGCGCATTAAGTCTCGTGGAAATGAAAATCATCTCCCATAACCAAACGTCAGTCGTTGCGGATATTATCGTTACCGATACTCAGGGTGCGGTACTCGCCAAATTCACGGGCCTGCAAGGCACGATCAGCCCGGCGCTGAAACGGTTTATCAGGGGGGATGCCGCGCCTGTGCAAGCTGGTGAAAAATGATCCGGCGACTCGATCACATTACAAACCTGGCAATTGTCGGGATGTCCGTCGTTGTTCCGGGTGGGGGAGGCATTGACGAGTTCGGCAGGCTTGTGTATCGCGGCTTGCCGGTGACCGGTCATTTCGGTGAGAGGTTAACCCTCGAAGCTGCCGCCGTTCAGTCAATCCGGCAGGTGTGCGGGGAGGCGCGTCTGGCAATTGGACGGGTGCCTGTCGTCAGTCTTTCGCCGTCCCTGGCTCGGATTCTCCAGGATAACGGGACCGGCTCCCGGATCCAGGAAGTTTCGGGTGTATCGTCTGCCCTGGCGATAGCGTCAGACTGGCTTGAGAGCGGCGGCGAGGATGTCGTCCTGCTGGCCGAAGTCCAGGAAGACCCGCAGGCGGTTTGCGCGGTCCTGGTGGCGGAACGTAAGTCTGCGCTGGATAATGACAGGCCGGTCTACGCGCTGGTGATCGGTGCCGCCGAAGCGGACGGCCCTTTGAGCGCTGCGGCCATCTCCGGCGTTCTGCAGGAGACGCGCCGGGCCTCCGGTATCCGGACCGAGTCAATCGGGCTGATTGAGGCGGCGACTTTGACGGGCGCGGCCATCCGCGCCGATGAGGCGGACGGGTTGCTGGGCGCGTTTGGCCCGCAGCATCCACTGACCTGTGCGCTTGGCAGCAGTCTGGCGGGCCTGCTTGGGGTGGTGAAAACCGCATGGTGCCTTTCCCGGCGCGTCATTCCCGGCGCTCCTGGCTGGGGCGGACCGGCGCAGCCGGACGCCTGGCAGCGTTCGCCGTTCTACGTACCGGCCGAGTCGCGCGCCTGGCTTATCCCAGCCAACCAGGGAAAACGCTATGCCGGTCTGAATCTCCTGGCAACGGACGGCAGTTTTACACATATCCTTTTTTGTGACGCACCCTCTGTTGCTCCCAATCGCCTCGAAGCGCCGAAGCAGGAGGCTTTGCGCCTTTTCCCCCTCACGGCCAATTCGGTCGGGCAGTTGCTCGAAAAGATGACGGCTTTGCAATCGAAACTTACCGCCGGGTCAAGCCTGGC
>JAPLGV010000368.1 GCA_026389975.1 Chloroflexota bacterium | reverse complement strand
CAAGAAACTTGCCAACGACATCGGCCTGACGCGGCTGTATCTGGTTGGCAACAAGGTCCGCAACTACGATGAAGCCGCGTTCCTGAAAACCGAGATGCCCGGTCTGCCCTTGCTTGGTTTCCTGCCTGCGGATTTAAAGGTGCAGGAAGCTGACCGGCTGGGGATTCCGGTATATGATCATGTGCCTGAACTAAAAAAGTCAACCGAGGAAATGGCAACAAAACTGCCCTTGTGAAGTAGTAAATCGCCAGAAACCGTGATAACATCGGGTGTATGTCCTCAGAACCTTTGAGACAAAACTTGGCTTCCACTAAGAGATACCTTCCCGACCAGGGGGGGAGGCGACAAGAGTGCATAGCGCGCATGGAAGCCGCCTTGTCGGCTAGGGGGAGGCGGGCACAAAGGAAAAGACGTTTTGAATAGCGCTTCGCGTGGCAAAGCATCCCCCTCCACCCAACACGCCCCATAGCCCAAGGCCGTACTCGCCAGTAGCATATTCTCAATCGCTGCCGCGCCGTCTTCCACCCACCAGCTTGATACCGGATCCATTACCACTACAATCACCGCGCCGGCTTTCTCTATCCAGGCGCCAGACACTTTGAACCGCTCGATCATTGTCCGGTCGGTTACCACAACAAAATCCCATGGCTGCCGATTATTTCCCGTCGCCGCCAATCGACCCGCATCGACGATGGTCTCTAAATCCGCTTTTGGAATGGCATCGTCCGTATACCGGCGGATACTTCTTCGCTTGCGAATTGCTTCTAAGGTATCCATTTCACCCATCCTTGTATCAAACTCAACGCTGATTCCACAATCGTTTGTAGGTCATCGTACAACCATTGGCAAGTATACTCGGTTAACCGAGCCCAAATAGGCGTTGATTATCACCTGATCGGAAAAGAAACCATCTGTAGTCGTGAACGTGATATTCCCTTGCTGCCAGCCAGTTGATAGATTGTTTTTGATCACAGAGATCGTTGGTTGAGTGGTTATTGGCCCACTGGATGGCGTGGTGGTCAGCCAGGGTGCACTTGGGATAGCTGTCCAGTTTACAAAACCTGGACCCTGAAAATTCACTAGTGCCGGTACGATAGACAAGTCAGTTGGATCGACCATAAATGTAAGCGAGTCGGGCTGGGCGGTAAACGGAGCACTTGTCGGAAGTGCAGCAGCAGCCTGGAGCATATCAAAGGCCCCCACTGAGCCTGACGGACGATAATCTACCAAAACAACAAAATGTAGATTATCCCAATTGACATCGCTTAAATCAGAGGTCTCTAATTTGAACGTAGCAGTAGCGTTGGGGGCGAGATTAGATATACCTGCCTCGACAGCGGCCCGAGCGAACCGATTTGTGACTTTTACATGTGCATCTTCATACACAATTGCATGGACTGTAGCTGAATTGGCCGATGATGAGAGCGTCACGCTGCTGAGGTTTTTTACCTGGATGTAAAACCCGACTTTATTTCCTATACGCCACCAGTGAGCCTGAATTTCAGCTTGAACGGGTCTTGCCAATGCGGCATCAACCATTGCTTTGTAAACGTCATAGAAGTCTACATGACCACTACTTACTTGGTTGCCACTATCTACCATTACCAGTGGTAAGGTGGCCGACCCCACGCTGAATGCTGCCCACCAGCGATCATAGCGAGAACTTGGCGCATTGTCAACGTCGTATTCGATGAAAACGACTGGCTGACCAGCATAGTCTAGTGCTAATTGATCGACTGCCGGACCGGCAGCTGTACAGCCCCCTCAAGTAGAACGCATGAAAGCCTCAAAGACCACCAGGCGGTTTTGCGTCAAGGAAGCATTATCGTTGGATAAGTCGGATGTTTGTGACCTTGCCCTGCTCGGGTTGCTATATGTTAGAAAGAGCGAAAGCAGAATGAAAATCCCTATAAGACGATGAATATAGACCTCCTGCGAATTCGTTGTGGTTGCGGCTCTACTTTGGGCAACTCACTGATTGACTTACTGAGCGGCCTCAACTAAGTGCTCAGCCGACGCCTTCTTCGACGCCTCATGGCGTCGAAGCAACCGATGGCGGCTTGTGGCCGCCTCGGTTAGTGGAAGACATCCTCTCGAGGCAAAAATGACCGAGACGATTTCTGGCTGGCTGTTCGACATCTATCCGAACGAAACCAACCTGACCCTCTGGCTGATCGGAGAGGATGGGAACCGGCACTGCT
>JAPLGV010000144.1:1859-4428 GCA_026389975.1 Chloroflexota bacterium | reverse complement strand
TCCATCAATCGTCAGCGTATTGAACCCGATGCCTGCGACGCGCGCCCCGAGGCTATTCAGCATCTGACAGAGTTCCTGCACGTGCGGCTCGGAGGCCGCGTTGCGAATCACGGTCGTCCCTTGGGCGGTGACGGCCGCCATGATGACATTTTCCGTACCGGTGACGGAAGCCTCGTCCAGCAGGATGTTGGCGCCTGTCAAGTGTTTGGCCTTGAAGTCGAATGACCGGCGGTAATGTATGTCCGCGCCGAGGGCTTTAAGGGCCAGGAGGTGCGTGTCCACGCGCCGGCGGCCAATCACGTCTCCGCCGGGGGGCGGGAGATGCGCTTCGCAGGAGCGGGCCAGCATCGGTCCAACCAGCAGGATGGAAGCGCGGATGCGGGCACACAGGTCCGGGTCGAGGTCGGCCGGACGGACGGTCTGGGCGGTGATGCGCCAGGAGTGGTTCCCCATGTCTTCGATTTTTACTCCCAGACTGGCAACCAGTTGACGCATGTCGCGTACGTCACCGATATCAGGCAGGTTGTGAAGGATGACTGGCTCACTCGTTAACAGTGTTGCGGCCAGAATGGGAAGGGCTGCATTTTTGTTACCTGACGGCGTAACCTCACCCTTCAAGGGAATTCCACCTTCGATGATTAATTTTTCCACGGGAACCTCCTGCGCATCAAGGCGCGACTGGATTGTAAGATAGTTTTTCCATTTCGACAAGCGACTACCCCCTGCTTTCATGGCTTTCTTAACGCCGTGGATGCTTTAGCACGAATGACTCCACTGCAAAAACCTTTTTTACCGCGAAGACCGCAAAGAAAGCGAAGAAATTCTTAAGGATATTAAGAATTCAAGCGGAGAATCTTCAAGAAAACCTTCGCGATATTAATTTTTTCTTCGCGACCTTCGCCTCTTCGCGGTAGAGATTCCTTTTTGCAGTAGACTCACGAATGTCACCTGTGCGTTTTACCTTGATGGGCACACGTCCGCATAAATTCGCGTCCGATAAAAATGTCCGATTAAAGGTGCCGGAAGTACAAAAAAAGTAAAAACATTACAGATTCGTAAAGTATTAATCAAATTGCTTGCGAGTATAATGGAAAAATGAGTATTTATATCCTCGTGCCAATCCTGCTTGGGATTCTGGCGGGACTGGTTGTCAATTATCTCGCTGACGTATTACCGTTCACACTACGCCTGAGCAGGCCGGTCTGCACGAACCCGGAATGCCAGAAACCGTTCGCGTGGAGCGCCTACCTGTTAATGCAGCCCTGCGGGACCTGCGCCAAACGGCGCGGCGGTCGGGCTTTCGCCGTGCTGCTATGGTGTGCCATTTCGGCGCTCTATCTGTGGTTTTCGTATCCGGCCAGATTAGGCTACGCGCTCAGTTTTATCGTTCTGATTTATCTTTATAGTGTGGCCGTTATTGACCTGGAACACCGGCTCATCCTGAGACCATTGAGCATCGCCGGGTTGATCCTGACTGCCGTCACTGGCACCGTACTGCACGGCTGGTTCAGCACCCTGATTGGTGGACTGGCCGGGTTTGCCATCATGTACATCTTTTACCTTTTCGGCAAGCTCTTCACCCGCCGGCGCGCCCGCCGATTGGGGCAGGACCCATTAGAAATGGAGGAGGCGCTTGGCTCCGGGGACGTGACCCTGGCCACCATCCTGGGCCTGTTCCTGGGATGGCCGCTGATCTGGTTCGGGCTGTTACTGGGCGTTTTAGTGGGGGGCCTGATCAGCCTCCTCATCGTCATGATCATGATACTTGTTCAACGAAAAAGAAAAGAGCAGGCCTTGATGACCTTTTTCCCGCTTGGTCCGGCCTACATTTTCAGCGCTATTTTGCTGGTTTACCTGCCGAACTGGATCGGCAGTGGACTGCCTGGCTAAAAGGTTCGTATGAAACGTTTCGCACTGTTCAGTCACCCTTTCAGCCGCAAACCCCGCGCCCGTGCGCAGACAATGGTCGAATTTGCCCTGGTGATGCCGATTCTCTTACTGATCATGGTCGGACTGCTGGAGGTTGGACGGTTGATCTTCATGTACAGCACGGTCATATCCGCCAGCCGTGAGGCCGTAAGGTATGGTTCGGCAATGGGCCTGAACGTCACTGGAGGCGTACCACGCTACGAGGATTGTACCGGGATCCGCGCCGCGGCTCAAAATATGGATTTCCTGGGTATGATTGATGATATCAATATCGTCATCGCCTACGATCATGGGCCTGGCAGCGCGGTCTTTTTGGGATGCCCGCCGGCAACAGTGATCAACGGCGATCGTATTCTAGTCACGGTAACCGCCACGTTTCTTCCCACCTCAGGCCTCGTTCCGCTACATACGATCATGCTGTCAGCTTCCAGCGCGCGCACGATGTTGATCAATATTTCAGTAATAAAGTAATCTTCTTACCGGATGGCGCCGCCTCTTGAATTTTATTGGATCATGCATGTCAGCAATAGCCATGAAAAAAACACCCGCCAAAATGTTTTCCCGTATCACGCGCGGTCAGAGCCTGGTCGAACTCGGTCTGACCATGGTCTTGATCCTCACACTCCTGGCTGGAGCTGTG
>JAPLGV010000144.1:0-1723 GCA_026389975.1 Chloroflexota bacterium | reverse complement strand
CTTTCCGCTAATAATGTATACAATGCGATCACCGTGACTGTATTGTACACTTATCACCTCAGTATGCCTTTCATTGGTAGTATTCTTGGAAGACAGACGATTCCTCTCAGCGCGAGTGTCACCGCCACCATTTTACAGCCGATATGCCCCTAGGACTTGCTTGGGTCATATTTTAGGAGGCAGCATGAATTTCAAACATAGAACCGAACGTGGTCAGGCCCTGGTCCTGATCGTACTGGGAATCGTAGGACTGATCGCGATCACCACCCTGGCCATTGACGCCGGAAATGCCTTCCTTGACCGAAGGCACGCTCAAAATGCAGCCGATACGGCAGCATTCGCGGCTGTGCTGGAAAAAATCCAGGATATGCCTCTTAATGGGGTGGTGTGCGGTACCACCGCTTGCAGTAACACCGACGATAACCATGATGGCCTTATCTGGTCCACTGCAGGCTTGGCGCGCGCCAGAACCAACGGTTACAACAATGACGTTGTACCCAATACCGTCACCCTCTATAACCCACCCGTAGTGGGCGACTGCAATCCCAATGACAGCCCCAGTCCGTACGTGGGCAACTGGGATTACATCCAGGTAATCATCCGTTCCACCGTTAAGACCTACTTCGCCCCGATAATAGGGATTAAGCAATTGAACAACTGCGTTGAAGCCATTGCTCATGCTAAGCCCGGCGTGCCCGAGCCCATGGTTTTGGGTAACCTGATGGCGGGGCTCAGTCGTTCCGGTACCGCAGTTTCTGTCGGGGGTGGTGCGAATATCACATTAATAGGAGGCGGCACGTTCTCCAATTCAAGTGACTCATCAGCATTAACAATGTCTAATAATTCCAGCCTGGTGATCAAGGATACAGCCACTTCTACGAATCCCTCTACGACCATTGGGTTGAGCGCCGTGGGCGGCATCCTCGCCAACCCCCTCCCTTATCCATCACCGATAACCACTGGCGATGCGCAGTATCCTAATCCGCTCCCGGCTTACATGCTCCCCAATTATACCTGCAACTTCTCCTACGTTAACTTCCCACCAACTAGTACAGACACGAACGTGCAAATTGCTGGTAAAGTTGTTACATTTATAAAATCTGGGGTTTATTGTGTATCCGGATCTTTTAACTCGAACCAAGATCTTTCTGCTAATTCGGAAGTACGCATCACAATTGTTCTGGAAACTGCTGGGATTAGTTGGACCGGTCAATCTTCAGTAAATTTAACTTCGCTGCCAAGAGATAATCCGCGAATTGTGCCGCCAACTTACCCAACAGGAGGGTTGTTGTTCTATCTCCCTCCTTCCAATACTAGTAGTATCAACTTGGCCGGTGGTGCCGGTATGAATACAACCGGCAGCATCTTAGCTCCAGGTGCGGACATTAAACTGGCCGGAAACTTCACGGGTTCAACTTTCGACTGTCAATTTATAGGCAATACAGTGAGTATGAGTGGTAGTCTCACAGGCACTTTCCGGTATACGGAACAAAATAATTATGCCTTTCCTTATCCAGGGATAATCGAGTTGACCAAATAACCTGACTTTAGAAAGAACGGGCTGGCAAACTGCGCCAGCCTATTCTTCAGGTATAATTCCCATCCATACCAAAAATAGCGGAGGTGAAACGGAACGCTTCACGGGTTTCGGGAAAGATAGCGCATGATCCTGGGCAGCCCTGGTAAAGGGAAGGGCTGTCGAAGGATGACGAGGATGAGGGTT
>JAPLGV010000425.1 GCA_026389975.1 Chloroflexota bacterium | reverse complement strand
CAGTCGTTGTTACAACGGTAGGTCAGCGCCAGGTCCAGGCGGTAGGGAGCGGTGGGACGGGCTGAGAACGGCATGACCGTTTCCAGCCCCAGCTCGTGGATCGGGCAGGCGCCATCCGGGCGGACGAGTTCCTCGATTTGGCCGCGGACGGTTCCAAGGTCCGCGCGGGCTTGCGCTGCATCCACGTGGTATTTTTGCCGGATCAGGCGTACGGCGTCCTGTTCGGAGGTCTCTTCCAGGGCGAAGTAAGCCATCAGCGCGGCAGTCGGATTAAGGTGCAGGATGCGGTTGGCGTTGACAATCAACGTACCATGACCGTCGGGGTCGAGCCGGAGGTGGATCCGGCTCTTCTCGTTGATGTTTTCGCGGCGATAGTGGTACAACCCGGATTGAGGATCCCCAAAGGGGACGCTGTTGTTGATTGTGGATTTTTGATTGAACAACCTTTTCAACATTCGACACCTGTAAAAAAATCAGCAATCTTCAATCGAGAATTGGAAATTTACCGTCCGCCACCGGCGCAGGCGCAGGCACAACCGGCACAGGCGCAGGCGCACGAATGCCCGCCGCCACCCGAATGACTGCCACCGCTCTTCGAGACCGGGGCAGGGTTGGTGCGGTTGGTCACACCGGAAGTGAAGGACTTCAAGTCACCGAGGACCCGGCTGGAGAAACCCTGGACACCGGTGACGACCGAAGCAGCGAAAGCCGAGCCCGGCAGGCTGACGGACGATCGTCCGCCGGAAGCTGGCATGGAAGCGGAATGCGTCGAACCGGTGGAGACCGGGCGGTAGCCGGGGTCATAGCGGCCCCACCAGATCGGGACGAAGATCGGCCCGGTGAAGACACGGCGGGTGCGCTCGTCGTAATTCTTATCGAGCATGGTCCATTCGAGGGATTCGTCGTACATCTGGCTCTTGACCTCGGGCGTGCCGGCCGCTTCGAGCTGCTGCCAGGCGCGCTCCATGATGCTCTGGTAGTAAGCGATCGTTTCCTTGCGGCTGAAGCCTTTCATTTTTTCAGAGAGGCTGCTGACCAGTTTGACGGTCATCTCCTGCAAGCCCTTGCGGCGGGCCGCCAGGTCAGCATTGGCAAATGCCTGCAGGAAATCGCTTTCGTAATCACGCAAGTCGGCGGGCAAAGGATTCGCCAGTTGGATTTTGAGCGGGTCGCGGGTCACAACCGTGGCGGCGTTCTTCTTTACCACGCCGAACAGGATCATGGTCATGATCTTGTCAAGTGGCTGTTCCATCAAAATGCCCGATTCGACTGCCGTCAGGCCGCGCTTGATGCCGTGACCTTCGATCTGAATCTTAGGCGGCAGGTATTGGAGTTTGCGTTTTTTCGCATTGACCGCACCCAGGATCGGCGCACCAACGAACATCAGGATGAAAAATCCAAAACAGCAGATGCCGCTCAGGTTGCTCATCAAACCGCTTATAAAACCGCTGATGTCGAACGCCGGTGGCACGTAAATCGCATCTGCTGGAATATATTGTTTGGGGAAGGAAGACCCGAACGTGTACTGGGTGGAGCCATCGGCCGTGGAACACTGCCAGGTGTAGGTAATACGATTTTGATCATCGTAAGCGGTTGCGGGCTGGTCTCCGCAAGGCCAACCGCCCTGCGTGGCATGGTAGCGCGGTTCCTGCGACTGCACGCCCGGCGGCAGGTGGAAGATAACCGTCAGGTTGGTATTGCCATGCGCAGTGGTGAAATACGCCGGTGAGAACTCGCCGCTGGCATAAGTATCCGGTTCGTTGGAATCTTTGTAGAGAACCTGATTAATCTGTCCCACGAACACATGGACGCTGCCGGTCTGCCCGGGCTGGATGGCATGGGAGCCCATATCCACCGAGAAACCGTTAGGCCCATCACCCTGGAAATCAGAGGAGATGTTCACCGGCTGGCCGCCCACATCGGCAGTGATGCTACCCATATCAAAATTCCCGTTGGGCATGCCCACATCCGTAAAGTCAATCACGTGACCGGCCGGGTCATTGACGAAGGTAAAAACGTAATCCAGGGCCATCGTCCCGTCGCTGTTCCAGTATACGTTGACAATTTCCTGGGCCAGGTTAAAGGAATAAGACTGTGCGGCCACGCTGGAGACCATCGTGAACATTAAGACAATGAGCACGAAAGAAGCAAGCAGGCGGAGTTTTTTCATCACAACCTCCTTTACGGAATCCATTTCGGGGATTTTGAAAAAAGCGGATCTACCACTTGGGTTCTTCGGTCAGTTGATAAACGGTATTGCAATACGGACAGGTGACGACTGGCGCGCCGTTGACCAGTTTGATGTTGTCGGTCGTCAGCGAGCCGCCGCAGGAACGGCATTTCATCTGCTCAATCTTGGTCTCGCCGGGCAAATCCACCTTGACGGTAATGTTTTGGGCAGTTTCCTGTTTGGTTTTGCGGGCGGCGAAAACAAGCATGACAATTCCACCTATAAGTGCAATGGCACCAATCAGCATCCCGACACTACCAATCCCTGTTACTCCTTGTGTTCCGCCGGAAGCAGCCAGCAGGATAAAACCTCCGAGACAGATGCCTGAGGCTGCCAAAAGGAGAAGTATTACTGCTCCGATATACTGCTCCGATATACATCCAGGTTGTAGATTTCATACTGACCTCCGTGAATATCTAAGGGATATACGTTCTACAAACGAAATGGTTGACATAAGTGTAGCACTTCTTTTCTCATTCGACAAATTACGAACGTCCCAATTTTTGAGAAATAAACCGACGACACTTGCACCTGCTGCACACCTGCCCTGGCGGGCGGTGCCAGGGAGGGCAGGTGAACAGTCATTCCGGCTCGTCAGTTTGTTTACCATACTCGATCAATCCGTGCACACTGTCGGTGGGCAGAACGACCAAAATACCGGTACCCGGCTTGTTCAGATCGCCAACGACCTGTTCGGTCACAGTGATGATCTTTTCCACCATCTCTTCATTGACTACGGTAAAAACGGTACGGCTCAATGTTTCATCGTGGACGTAGAAATCATTGAGGGATGGCATCAGCGGCAAGTCGTCCAGGAGTGGGGCGGTCAGATGCAGACGCCCCATGCCGGTGCTGAACAAAACCGTTGCGCCGCTTACCCCGGCCGCCTTCCAGGCAGTGAGCAAATCAAGCAACTTTTCGGCATCTTGCAAGACAAAAAGAATCAGTTTCATTTCTTATTCTCCTCTTTGGCAGGGGAAACAGGCACTTTTAGGCGCGGCTTGTGAAATGCGGCGCGCATCAATAAAGGTGTCGCCAGACTGCACAATAGCATTGCAGCGACAGCGGCGGAAAAAACATTATTATCAATCAAACCGGCTTTACTTCCGATAGCCACAATAATCAAAGTGACTTCGCCGCGCGCCACCATCCCCGCTCCCAATTGAATGGACTCGCGTCCCGGCAGGCCGCCCAGCCGCGCCCCACCCGCCGCGCCGAGCAGTTTACCCAGCACAGCCGCCGCCGTCACCGCCAGGATCAGCCAGAAAGCGCTGAACGGCAGGGAATTGATATCCACTGTCAAACCAATATTGACAAAGAAAATAGGCACGAACAATCCATAAGCCAGGGAACTCATCCCCTGTTCAATCACATTTTTCTCCGGTGTGCGGGCAAACATCAACCCCGCCAGGAATGTCCCGATAATGGCAGCCATCTGTCCCACCAGTTCGGCGACCAGCCCATAACCGAGCAATATGATGATAGCAAACGCCAGCGTTCCCTGGCTGATGGGTAGACGCGGCACCGCCCGGCTTAAGTGCGGCAGTACCCACAGCCCGAAAGCCGCCGCGCCTACCAGGAACAGGATCATGCGAACCACCAGCCAGAGTAAACCAGCGAGGCTGCTGCTACCGGTAACGACCGCCAGGAAGACCGAAAGCGCCAGGATGGACAGGATGTCATCCACCACCGCCGCGCCGAGCAGGCTGAGCCCCACCCGGCTGCGCAGAAGATTCATCTCCATCAGAGTACGGGCCGAGATGCTGACACTGGTGGCGCCCAGCGCCAGTCCCATCAGGAGCGCGCCGGTCTGGTCCACGCCAAAAATCCGGCTCACGCCCCAGCCCAGTCCGATCGAAGCCAGCAGCCCGCCCGCGCTCGCCAGCAGGGACACCCTCCGATGGTTGTTCAACTCGCCCAGGTGCAGTTCCAACCCGGCCAGGAACATCAAAAGCAAGACACCCAATTCGCTCAACTCTGAGACGGTGTCACCCAGCATTTCGTTTTGGATGAACGGCAGGTGAAGGATATCCAGCAGGGACGGCCCAAGCAGGATGCCGACCAGGATTTCCCCCAGCACTGAGGGCAGGCCGAGCCGCGTGCTCAAGTAACCGGCGGTTTTGGCGGCCAGCAGGATGATGGCAAGTTCAACGGCAAGCTGCAGGAAAGGGGTCATGTCCAGGGAAAGTTTATCATATCCTTTCTATCCCTGGCAAAATTGCCCGGCGAATGGAGCAGGGTATTTGTTTCTGAGAAACAAAGGAACAAATACCCCCTCTCCCGGAAAGGCACCGGGACCGTGGGCCGGAAGGACACCGGGACGGTGTCCCCTACGGGGATGATATGGCTTGCCTCCATTTCAAAATCAGAAATGGGGGACGAGGCGGCGGGGGCTGAGGCAGAGGTCCGATGCAAGCCCTCCGAATTT
>JAPLGV010000032.1 GCA_026389975.1 Chloroflexota bacterium | reverse complement strand
TCGCGGCTAAATTTTCATCTCATACACCCGGTACCGCCTCAGTGGTACACAACCTAATTTCTTGATGGCATTCACCATCGGCCAGCTGCTTGAACGTCAGGTTACAAACGTGACCTACTGTTTAATCCTATCATCCTCCACCACCCACATCATCGTTGCAAACTGCTCGATGAAATAGCGGTCGTGGATGACGGGCAGTGTTAATCGTCACCCAGGGTGAGAAATCGTCCGTTTTTCTTGAGCCAGGAAACGTGCCGTTTGAATTCGGGCAAGATCTCTGCCAGCCTGTGCCAGAAATTTGGAGAATGATTTTTGATTTGCGTATGGGCAAGTTCGTGCACGACCACGTAGTCAATCACCTCCGGCGGTGCCAGTACCAGCCGCCAGGTGAAACTGAGGGTTCCATTGGTACTGCACGAGCCCCAGCGCGTGCGGGCAGACGAGATGCGGATCTTTCGCCAGGTGAATCCATTCTTTTCGGCATGAAAAGCAACACGCTCAGAGATTACCGCCAGGGCCTGCGCCTTGTACCAACGGATGAAGACCTGTCTGGCTTTCGGGAGATTGGAATTTGCCAAATGGAACTTGTAGCCGCTGAAAGTGAGCGCGAACCGCTGACGAGCAACGATGGTCAATGGAACTTCTTTTCCCAGATAAAGAAAAGTTTCTCCGTCAAGGTAATGTTTTTTCAGCGGGGGAGGGGCAGCCTGGGCCTGGGCTTGTTTCTTATGGATCCACTGCTCATGATTATGGACGAATTCCTGGATGTGAACAGCAGACATACGGAGAGGGGCGCGGACCGTCAGTGAGCCGTCGCGCTGGATGATGAGTGCAACCGTCTTTCGTCTGGAATGGATCAGATGGTCAATGGGGATCGGCATAACCAGTAGTATACCAAAAGGGTTCATGCATATCCCGAGGATTGCAAATCATTCAAAATGATTGGAAACCCTACAACCAACGAAAAACCTGCCCGTAGGCAGGTCTCTGTGGGAGAAAACCACGTTTTTGGCCCTAAAGTGGGGCGCGGAGGTGTTTTGAGTGGCGAAGGTGGGGTTTGAAACCACAACCTGGGATATGATTCCGAATTGCGTATAACCGTAAATCCATCCGAGAGACCATCGCTACAAACACAATCTTTTGGATGGAAGGATTAAAAGCTGATGTGATTTTTTAAGGAGCTTCTGTCAAAGCTTACATGGATTAGTATATCAAGTTCTTAAATGGATTAATCAAATAGCCAAGGGATTCGGCGATTATTTAAATCACCTATGGCTATCTCAGGGCCAAACAGCAGTCCCCAAGTGGGATGATATTCGAGTCCGCATGGGGCACAGTAATTACGGAAAATATTTCTATGAGAAAATACTTGCAATTGACCCAGGGATTTTTCTTTTTTAGGGGAAGCAGAAGAGTGATATTGAAATTCAAGCACCTAATGACAGAATTTCAAGGTATAATATTATTATGATCGAGCGAACCCACCTCCACCATACCATCCAGGGTGCATTGGAAAGAAACCGCGTGGTGGCTTTGATTGGTCCACGCCAGTGTGGAAAAACCACCATCGCACGTCAATTCGTGCCTCCCACAGCTGTCAATTATTTCGATCTGGAAGACCCCTTCAGCCTGGCGCGTCTTGACCAGCCCATGAGCATATTGCAGGATTTGAGCGGGTTGGTGGTTATTGACGAGGTTCAGCGCCGCCCCGACCTGTTTCCCGTCCTGCGTGTCCTGGCTGATCGGGACCCCCTACCAGCCCGCTTCTTAATCCTGGGCAGCGCATCGCCAGCATTGTTACGCCAATCGTCAGAATCGCTGGCAGGACGCATAACAATTATCTCGATGAGCGGATTCAGCCTGGAAGAAGTGGGCAAAGAAGCCCAAAACGAGCACTGGCGACGGGGTGGATTTCCACTTTCATTCTTAGCGCCCAGCGAAGAAGAAAGCCTGGAATGGCGTAAAGATTTCGCGCGTACTTTTCTGGAACGTGATATCCCACAGTTTGGTTTCAACATTCCATCTACCGGCCTGTTCCGCTTTTGGAGCCTGCTGGCGCATTATCATGGACAGATATGGAACGCCGCCGAAGCCGCTCGCACTCTGGAGGTCAGTCAAAGTACGGCACGTCGTTACGTGGACTTGCTTCAGGATTTGTTCATGGTACGCCAACTACAACCATGGTATGCGAACATCGGCAAGCGGCAGGTTAAGTCCCCAAAAATCTATTTGCGCGATACCGGCCTGCTACACTATTTGTTGGGCATTCGCACTGAACAAGAACTCTCTCTCCACCCACGCAGTGGTGCATCCTGGGAAGGATATGTTATCGAAGAAACA
Source organism: Chloroflexota bacterium (assembly GCA_026389975.1). Taxonomy (GTDB): domain Bacteria; phylum Chloroflexota; class Anaerolineae; order Anaerolineales; family Villigracilaceae; genus UBA877. The sequence continues at coordinate 8,907 of JAPLGV010000032.1, read as the reverse complement.
ATCAAGGCAACTGTACCAGACGAAGTCTATTTCTGGGCTACCCATTCGGGCGCGGAATTGGATTTACTGCTCATTAAAAACGGTCGCCGGATCGGAGTGGAATGCAAGCGCGTGGACGCTCCGCGTCTTACAACATCGATGAAGATTGCCTTGCAGGATTTGCAACTTGATCGCTTGTTGGTTATCTATCCAGGTTTGCATCCTTATTCCCTCGGAGTAAACGTCCAGGCTATTCCGCTGGCATACCTGGCCGAATCACCCACTGCTCTTTTCGACCGATAAAGCAGACAATGCCAAACAACCTCACCACCAGTCTCCATACCCACTTTGGCTTCTCCTCCTTTCGCCTCGGACAGGAGGAAGGAATTCAATCGCTCCTCACTGGGAATCACACTCTGGTCGTCATGCCCACTGGAGCGGGCAAATCGCTCATCTTTCAACTGGCCGCGTTACAGTTCGACGGCCTCACCCTGGTTATTTCACCACTCATAGCATTGATGAAAGATCAGGTGGATAGCCTCACGCGGCGCAACATTCCCGCCACATATATCAACAGCGCCTTGCCAGCATCCGAGCAAAACCTTCGATTGCAAAAACTCGCACAGGGGGAATATCGTCTCGTTTACATAGCGCCCGAACGATTACGCAATGTCCCGTTTTTGAATGCACTTAAAATGCGAACCGTCAGCCTGCTCGCAGTGGACGAGGCGCATTGCATCTCGGAGTGGGGTCATGATTTTCGCCCCGATTATCTGCACATTGTGCAAGCCCGCGCCGCATTAGGGAATCCGCTCACAGCCGCGCTTACCGCTACCGCTACACCGCAAGTTCAAAAAGATATTATTCGACTCCTTGGATTAGGTGACTCGACATGCATCGTAACGGGATTCAACCGCACAAACTTGACTCTCGACGTGCGCTACACGAGCGGATCAACTACAAAACTGCGAGTACTTAGCGAACTTTTGTCTTCCCGCGGCTCTGGTTCCGTTGTCGTCTACACAGGCACGCGCCGCGACGCCGAAGAAGTGACCGAGTTTGCGCGCGAGGTTATCAAGATCCCCGCCGAGTTCTATCACGCGGGACTGCCCGCCGAAGAACGCACGCGCATCCAAAACGATTTTATCTCTGGCAAGTTGAACCTCATCGTTGCCACCAACGCATTTGGTATGGGTATTGACCGCTCCGATGTACGCCAGGTGATTCACTATTCCCTGCCAGGTTCACTCGAAGCGTATTATCAGGAAGCCGGCCGCGCAGGCCGCGACGGTCAACCCGCCAAAGCAACTCTACTCTATGATCCGCAAGATCGCGCCCTGCACGAGTTTTTTATCCAGCAGAGCGAACTGACAGTCGGCGATTTACACGCCATCCACAACGCCATAAGGAGCGGGAAAAGTTGGGTGACGCTGGACGATATTGCTCGCGTCACGGGTCTGCATCCAGTTCAATTGAAAGTCGGCTTATCAGAGTTGGAGCGCACCGGGGCATTGGAGCATCTTGGCGATGAAGGCATCCGCATGTTGTTCTGCAAGGGCGCGTGGAATCCGAAAGCCATCGAGACAGCTACCGCTAACAGTAAAATTCACGTCAGGCACCGCAAGAGACAGCTGGATGGCATCGTTGCCTACGCTGAATCCAATGCCTGCCGCCGCAACATCATCCTGAAGTACTTTGGTGACACAGGGAAAGCGGAAGTCACCGATTGTTGTGATAACTGTCGAAGTGCGCAAACTGGCCCAAGATCCGCCGGGAACGTGCCAGAGATGACGCACGAGGAACGCGCCGCGCTCATTGTGCTGGATACCGTCAGCAGGCTGAGTCCTAAAGTCGGAAAAGGAAAACTGACGCAAATCCTGCATGGCTCAAAGGCGCAAGATATTCTCAAATTCCACTACGATCGAAATGTCTATTACGCCAAGCTCGCCGCGCTGAAACAGAGCGACATTAAAGAGCTGGTAGAGCAACTGGTGGAAATGGGCTATCTCAAGGTGGTTGGCGGGAAATATCCTGTACTGAGCCTGACGCAGAAGGGCGAGAACGGCAATAAGCAGAAAGAAGCCATTGCTTTAAGGCTTCCTAAGTCTCTTAAGGCTCCGGAAATCTTGCGCACCAAAATCAAGCACGAAGCGGGCGGTACGGTGGAATACACGGCGAAATTGTTTGCCGATGGTTTAAACCTTGAACAGATTGCCAAAGAGCGTGGTCTTTCGCCGACAACGATCTATGGTCATCTTGCCAAGCTGATTTCGGCTGGCAGGCTAACAGCCGCGCAAATTGTCCCGGCGGATATTCTTGCCAAAATCGAAAAAGCCATTCAAAAAGTTGGCGACACTCAATACCTTTTCCCCATCAAAACTTTACTTCCCGAAGAAATCACTTATGAGATGATTCGTTGTGTTGTAGCCGACCACGATTCACATCGCCTGACACCTGTCGCCCCAACCCCTAACTCGCAACCCCTAACTCCTCCTAATTCCCCCGATCCCATCGCCTCCTACCTTTCCTCCTCCCACCCCCGCCCTCTAACAGGCAACTGGAAAACAGGCTTCGCGCTTGGCTTTCACTCTCGCTTCACTGGCGGTGACTGGAACCGCAGCGGCGTAGGCGACCTGACCTACCGGCTCAAATATCAGGGCGATACGTCCGTCATTCCCGCACTCACCAAGCAAACACTCGAACTTATCCGCCAGCACCCCGAACTGGCACAGGTGGATGGTATTATCCCTGTACCTCCGTCCACCCCGCGCCCAGCTGACCCAGTGACAATTTTTTGTGAAGCCTTGGCGGGTAAAATCAATGTCGAAGTTATGCCGCTGGTCATCAAAACCCGCCAAACTCAGCCGCAAAAAGAGATGAAAACGCTCGCCCAGAAACGCACCAACGTGAATGGGGCGTTTGCACTCAAAAGTAACATCCAGGGCAAACGTTTCCTTGTGGTTGATGACCTGTTCGACTCAGGCGCGACGCTTGAAGAAATCACCCGTATACTGGTGAAACACGGTGCGAAGCAAGTGAATGTTCTTACTCTGACCCGTACCATTCATTCAGACGCCTGACATCCGTTACATGAAACTTTCCCCCGACTCTTTGACCTTGCTCCTGCTATGCTCGCATCTGGCCCTACCCGAAGGCGTGTCTCCACTCACACTGCGTGAGTGGAATCCGCTGGTGCGCAAATTGCAGACTCTCAACCTGTGCCCAGCGGATTTGCGTGGAACTTCCACCGCCGACCTGCAAACCCGATTTGCGTTTTCTGGCGATGAAACAGCCCATTACATCACACTTCTTGAACGGGAAAATAATTTGACTCGCGAACTAAACCGGCTTTCTGCCCTCGGCATTTATCCGCTCACCCGCTCCGATTCTGACTACCCCCAGCGCTACCGCCAGCGATTGAAGGATTCCGCCCCGCCTGTTTTATTCTACGCCGGAGAAAAAGCCTTGCTTGGGCAGCCTGGCATCGCCGTAGTCGGCTCGCGCCATCTCGATGACGCCGGTCAGGAATGCGCCCGTTTCGTCGGCAACGCCTGCGGCATGTCTGGATTGGTCTTGTACTCCGGAGGCGCAAAAGGGGTGGATACCCTCAGTATGGACTCCGCTCTCGAAGCGCGCGGTACTGCCGTAGGTGTACTAGCCGACTCCCTCGAAAAAGTCGTCCGCACCCGGCAGGATGCCCTGCGCCGTGGTGACCTGTGCTTGGTCACGCCCTACAGCCCCAATGCTCCGTTCTCCGTCGGAGCGGCGATGGGGCGTAACCGGCTCATCTATACCCTCGCAGATTACGCCATCGTTGTCGCCAGCGACGTGGAAATTGGAGGCACGTGGGCAGGCGCAACCGAGACACTGAAAAATGGCTGGGTTCCGATTTTTGTGCTGGAACATGAGCAGATGCCCGAAGGGAATAAATTACTGCTGCAAAAAGGGGCTTTGCCGTTCCCACACCCGTTTCGAGAGAAGCCTGTCAAATTACAAGCTTGGCTGAACGATAAGGCATCCAATCTGCCCTCCCGTCCGGAACAGCCGAATCTATTTTGACATTTTCAAGCTGGATTGAGGGGATCATCAATTTGAAAAACAAAAGGAATTTTTTTACTTCTCCTACCTTGCCATCCGTGATATGACTATACACTGCGTCCGGCCTTGCTGGAAGCGCTTAAGCGGTTATAAGATTCCTCCGAATTTCTGTTAGCTCTCATGTTTGTATTCCGTATATATGGTATCCCCTAGCGGGGCACAAAGGGACGCGGCAGGCGCCACCTCCGCGCTGCGGGCGGCAATTACGGCGCATTCGCTGCGATCGCCATCCATCCGTGGAGCCTGGGAAACGTCTATTTCGGTCAGGTAGCCGGCAACACGGTGGTCAGCGAAGGCGACCAGACCTGCGGTGGAATTCATGCGAGTAGCAACAGCGGTCCGCATATGTGGGGGTGGGGCCTGTCTCAACAACGTGGTCACACCTGATATCGGGAATCCCAGTTGTTCGCTCGAGCCCATCCAACCGCGCGGAAGCCTGTGCCCATCCAGTGGACCGTGCCAAGTCTGGGTTTCCATCTCGGAAAATGCGACCTACCTGCTGGCTGATAACAACGTCACCGGTGCGCACATTAACTACCTGGTCGAGGGGCTGGACCAGATCGGCACGTTGATTGATAGCGGGAACGTCAGCAATACACCGCGCTGGAGTGATTGGGGTGCGGCGCGCACAGGATGCAATGGCGTCTATTGGGGACCCACCGATAAGATTGCCCACCACCCGTCGCTGCCCGGCTGGATGGATCTGCTCATCCATTGCGAACGGTAAGAAGACAGGACCTATCCCGAACTTAAGGATAGGTCATCCTGTTGATAGCGGGTAGCCGACTGGGGGATGCTTTTGTTGCTGAACGAAATTGTATGGTCAGGGTCTGGAAATCCTGCCGTTACTCCCGGGGTCATTCCGGGAGGGCAGGTGTAGTCGCTGTTTTGGCCGAACGACTGAAGTCGTTACTACAGTTTCGTGATCTCCTTATCCAGGATGCCCAGCCGGGCTGCGTCGTGCCGCCCGTGCGCAATGTCGCCCCGGCCTGGACCGTGCCGGGACGGCGCAGCCGGATGTTCTGAATTAATGACTGGAAGGGTGAGCAGTGCATGAGGCACGATCAGCACATCGCAGGATGGTCCCAACTCATTGCTGGCGAGTGCCAACGCAGCCTCCATCGTCGCGGCGGGGATCATTTTACAGGCAGCCACCAGTTCCGGGCATTCACTCCCCACGATGACGACACGCGCTTGCTCCAGTACTTTGGCCATTACAAAAGCGCGCTGCTGGCCGGGTGGAACTCCATTGCGGCGGGCGTCATCCAAAATGAAGTGGAGGTCCGGCGCATCCCGCATGGCAGCCAGGAAGCGCTGTTCTCCAACACCGGACCCGACCCCTTCTTCGCAACGAGCAGGGATGATAAGGAATCCGCCCGGCCGCACCACCGGGGTTGGCGCGAAGAAAAGATAGGATGGGGCGCGGCTGGCCTGGTAAAGGTTGGTGTCCTTGGGGAAACCAACCCCGCCGATGGCAATATCGTATTGATGGGGGATGGGAACTTCGTAGATGGATTTGGCAAAAGTGACCAGCTCCTGAAAAGCCTGATCCGGCTCGCCCGCCAGCACACACAGGACACGCTGGTCATCATCCAGCACGACGTTCAGGATAAAGCGCAGGTTCGCGCGCCGGGCGGTCTCGGTGACGGCCTCATGGAACGGGTTGTCTTCGATGCGGCCCAACCGAGTGCCGGGATGGTCGATAAAAACTGGCCCATGCGTGTAGGCGATAAGACCTTCTCCGGCAGCGCCTATTGCCACTGTTTTGCACCCTCCCGAGTAACCGGCATATTGATGCGGCTCAACGACACCCGTTGCGATGACCAGGTCCGCTTCCACTACGGCGCGATGCAATTGAACCGGCACGCCGCCCGGCGTGACGCCCAGGTCACCCAGGACCAACGGATTTTGAGGATCATTGTCAATAACGAGGTAACGCTCTACGATCCCGGCTCCCAGCTTGGTAATCTTTTCTTCCCGTGTTGAGGACCGGTGCATGCCGATGCCACAGAGCAGGGTAATATCCTCGTCTCTTACTCCTGCTTTCTCCAATTCGACCAGCAGAGCCGGAACCAGCAGGTGGTCCGGGCAGGCACGGGTGATGTCAGTGAAAACAATGCAGGCACGGTTGCTGGGTCCGGCAAGTTCGCGGAGCGGTTTAGTCCCAATGGGATGAGCAAGCGCCTCGCTGATTGCGCCTGGCACATCCTTAACTGGTTCAGCCGGTTGCGACACAATCACAGTGGCTTGCATTGTGTGGGGGAGTGTAAACTCGAGGAACGACTTGCTGTAGGGGACTCGGTACTTTTGGCTTTGCATGGAATTGGAAATTCCTTTGGCGGGCATGAGGCAATATTAAAGCAAATGCGGAGACAATGCACCTCCGCATTTATTTTGATAGGAATGGATGGGTTCCGCCTTACTTCACTGTCACCGTGACCGCGAACGTGTCAATTGGATCCACGCCCGTTTCCCACGGGCGGTGGTAGACCAGCGTCAGCGCCGCCGTGCCCGCCTTCAGGGCTTTGAAGGTCAGGGTCAGGGTCCCGCCCGAACCGATCAGGTCCGGATTGCTGCTGCTAAACGCGGGGTCACCGACCTGCTCGAACATGGTCGTATCCAAATCTTTCGATTCCCAGGTGTAGCCGGTGGATGGATTGCCGTCCAGCGTTATGACAATTTGCTCACCCACCTTGACTTCCACCTGGCTGCCATTATCGGCGGTGGTCAGATTGGCCTGTTTGGTGGGGCTACAAGCGGTTGCCAGGATGAGCACTACGGCAAGAGTGACAAGGGACAGGATTTTGCGTGACATATTTTCTCCTATTACATCGAAGAGACGTTGAGACGCCGCGATATGTTCCAAGAGCAGCATCCTGCAATCTAAGGAGAGGCACTGCTGACATCCGTAACGTAATCAAATGCTCCCTGGCAGACGGGCGTCAGGTGCGAGGAGACGTGTTCCCAGTCCAGCGGTTCACCACTGCTACTGGTCTTATCCACCGCCAGACCAAGGCAGCCAGGCCCGGCGTTGTAGTTAACCAGGGTGAACCGCCAGAGGTCTTCATAAGCAACAGGTGTATCTGTATTATTGCGATCGTTAAGATCAACGACCATCCCGGTCTGTTCACAGTTGGCGAGTAGAGTCTCTGTGAAGATGCTCACGCTTTTCTCGGCGCGGTCCAGATCAATCCCCAGGCGGCAATCCGGGCAGAAGGCATTCACGCTGCTGACCAGGGCGTTGCGCAGCGTGTCCTGTTGTTCGGAATTGAGGTGAGCGTATCCTCGGCGGCAAATGGCACCCTCCAGTACTGAAGGACAGAACTGTTCGTAGAAAGGCCGGTTCCACAGTAAGGTGGTATCTGCCCCGCCATTCGTAATCTGTCCCAGACCGGCCTCCGGATGGCCGATTATCAACGCGGGCCAGAACTGGCTCTCACGGCTGAAAATATTTTTAAGTAGTTGAGCCGGGATACCGGTCTCCTGGGCCGTGCTGAAGATCAGACCGTCAAAGCGGTTCTGCCAGTCATCCACTGAACTGCGGGCTGTCTCCAGCCCGCAGGGACTGACAAGCCCATTATCGAGCAGGCCGCCATCGGTGCAAGTGGATGCGTCTGCCACGCCCTGCTTTATCAAATTGGCTGCCAGGTATTCGTAGGGAATATTCGTTGCCAGGTCTTCGGCGCGAGGGGGAGTGGAAAGCCAGGCTGGAACCCCACCGACAGGTGGGAAGGCTCCCCAGGTCTGTGAGCAGCCTGCCAGCGGCGCACCGCGCCACTGAGTGCTCAATACATCCACATACCAGGAATGGTCGGCGGGATCATCTGAGGCGGCCACCCGCACCCGGGCTTCGAAAAGTATGCTGCTATCGCTGTAACTGGAATTAGCCCAGAATTCCAGAACCAGGCCGTCGCCGCCGGTTGGGGCCAGGTCCACCTGGCAGACCGGGTCGCAGGTGAAGGCTTTGCCGTCGATCCGCCCAGCCAGGCTTGTGATGTGCTCGCCTTCCATCGGCTCCTCGCCGGTCAATACCAGAGTTGGTAAGGTGTCACAGCGGAAGGTCGAATTGAAGGGGACACAACCATCCAGCGTCACCCACACGACCGGCGGCGGCTCTTGCGCACCCACTTCCCTCTGGGCGGGTTCGGATTTGAAGAACACCAGATAATACCCCTGGCATATGGCGGGATTCTCTTCTGCTGTCTCGCATGGCCTGGTGACCGACCATTTATCATAAAGTGTCGCGCCGCAGACAGCGTAAATCTCCCCGCTGGTTGGCAGGCCTTCGTGGTCAACTTTAATAGAACAGGCGACTTTGTTATCCGCCCAGCCGGTCAACCACCATTCATAGGAAGTGTAATCTTGTGTAATAACAGCGAGCCGGTCTGGACCTGGAGGCTGTTCCGCCGCGGCAGACACGCGCCAGGTCCCGAAAGCGGACACTGCCGCAAAGACGAACAGGAGGGTGGTGGCCGTCAAGCCGGCCCGGAAGCGAGTTCCCATATCTCTGACAAAAGAGTCCGCCATCATTATAGCGGACTCTTGCCTTTGTTGCTAATTTTTTTTCTGGATTTCTTTGAGTGTTTGTAAATCCCGCTTCAGGTTATGCCAGCGGATGAATAAACTGACGATATAAAGTGCAAGCACGGTGAGGATCACCGCGTACCCTGCAAACATGTATTTTATCGAAGTGGCATATTCAATCATGGCCTAATCCTTTACTGCAATTCTTCAAGTTTGAGTTGTTCAACCTGTTGAGCAAGCTGGCCCAGGCGGATGCGGTGCCAAAACAGGTTGACGAAGATGACCGAGAAGGTGAACAGGGCGAAG
>JAPLGV010000436.1 GCA_026389975.1 Chloroflexota bacterium | reverse complement strand
GGTTCCTATTAACACAAACCCCCGGCACTTTTGAAGATGCCGGGGATTTTTCACTACCCGTTTCCTAAAAGGGTCTTTGGAAATTCCCGCAGGATAGTATCTTATCGCTTATACTTTACGTCTGATGTAAATTCGAGCCGAGACAAGTTTCTAAAAAACTTGGAGTCTTACCACAAAGACCCAAAGGCACAAATTGGGTGAGTTTTCCTTATCTTCGACACGATTCTCCTTCATTTTTCGTATCTTCGAACCTTTGTGGTAGCGTTCTTCAATTTCACATCAGATGGACTTTATGAAACTCTTTCGGAGGAACTTGTGACACTGCAATCCGAAATCTTCGAACAACCCGAACGACTGGCCCATCTACTGCACAGTCAGCGGGAGACCGTGGAGAAAATCGCTGCGGCCATTCGCCAGCGCGATATCCGCTACGTTTTTCTGGCGGCGCGCGGCACGTCGGATAATGCCGGGCGGTATGCCAACTACCTGTGGGGCGCGCAAAACCAACTGCCCCTGGCGCTGGCGACTCCCTCGCTGTTCACCTACTACAACCGTCCCCCAAAATTGGACGGCGCACTTGTGGTCGGCGTATCCCAATCGGGGCAATCGCCGGATATCGTCAGCGTTATCGAGGAGGGACGCCGCCAGGGCTGCCTGACCCTATCCATCACCAACGCGCCCGACTCGCCTCTGGCACGCGCCGCCGATCTCGTCCTGGACATCCAGGCGGGTGACGAAAAGGCTGTCGCCGCCACCAAGACCTATACGGCCGAACTGATGGCGATTGGGATGCTCTCCGCCGCTCTCGCAGACGACAAAACACACTGGCGTGAATTAGGAAAAGTCTCTGGCTGGGCCGAAAAAGTACTCAAGCAGGATGCGCCAATTGCCCTCATGGCCGAACGCTACCGATACATGCGCCAGTGCGTTGTGCTCGGGCGGGGTTTCAACTATTGCACGGCCTTCGAATGGGCTTTGAAACTCAAGGAATTGACTTACACCGTCGCCGAGCCGTATTCTTCCGCCGATTTCCAGCACGGACCGATTGCCATGGTGGAGGGTGGATTCCCGGTCCTGGCGGTCGCTCCACGAGGGAAGGTCTTCGACTCGATGCTGGAGATGTTGGGCCGCCTGCGCGGCGACCAACTCGCCGAACTGGTCATCATCTCAGACGATAAGCGCGCCCTCTCGCTGGCGCAGTCTCCGATCCAGCTGCCAGATGGGATACCCGAATGGCTCACCCCCATCGTCAGCATCATTCCTGCCCAACTTTTCGCCTACCATCTGACGCGGGCAAAAGGGTTCAACCCCGAAAAGCCGCGCACGATCGGAAAAGTGACTGAGACACATTAAGAACAACCGCCGCAGGCTGATTTCCTGCGGCGATTTTCTTCAGGGGGTATCACCAAACTCTATTTCTTCCAAAATTGCGGCAAGTAAGTCTTATGGGTCTCAAGCATATCCTCGAGCACTGCCGGGATCTTATCCGCTTTTGGCCCGAGCGGATGGGCGAGCAGGGCCTGATACGCTGCATTGCGGTCGCCGTGAACCGCCGCTTCAACCGTCAACAACTCGTACGCTTTAACTTGTGCAATCAGGCCAAAGCAGACGGGCGGCAGAGGTTCGGTAGGAAGCGACTCCACACCTTTGCGGCTGATCTTTGCCGGCATTTCCAAAACCCAATCCGCAGGCCACTCTTTCACGGCTCCATTGTTGCGGGTATTAACGATGTGCGTCTCGCCTAAATCGTTGTAATGGGCGTTGAGCAATTGGGTTGCGACCGTAGAATAGTACGCGCCGCCGCGTTTCATCAAGTCAGCCGGGGGTTCCTTCAGGTTGGGATCAGCATACTCGCGCAGCAGATCTTTCTCGATCTCAATCACTTCCTCCGCCCGTGACGGCGGCCACCCTTCCTGGGAGGCCAGTTTCTTATCGGTATGATAGTAGTATTGCAAATAATAATTGGGGATCATGCGCAGAACCTCGATTGTGCGCGGGTCCCATTCGGGGTCTTCTTCCGCTTTGAGTGCGGTGATGTACCCTTCGATCACCTGTGGCCACACATCCTCCCCGTCCAATGTGAAACCCCGGTGCCAGGAAAGATGATTCAGGCCCAGGGTGCGGAGCTCGGTTCGTTCGGGATCAATGTGTTTGCCGGTCGCCCGTTCAAGCTCCTCTATAATCGTCATCTTGGTGGTAATCGGGGCATTACAGACACCTCGGGATCAATGTGTTTGCCGGTCGCCCGTTCAAGCTCCTCTATAATCGTCATCTTGGTGGTAATCGGGGCATTACAGACACCGACTGCAATCACATCTGGAGCATATTTACTCAAGGCCTGTGTCACCAAACCGGAAGGATTGGTAAAATTCACCAACATAGCACCGGGAGCAAGTTCGCGCATATTTTCGGCAATTTTGAGAATGACCGGAATCGTGCGCAAAGCTTTGGCCATACCACCGACACCGGTCGTCTCCTGCCCAATCAGGCCATGCCGCTTGCCCAGGTACTCGTCCTTGCGGCGCGCTTCCATCTGGCCGACGCGTAACTGTGTAATCACATAGGAAGCTCCCTTGACGGCCTCGCGCTGGTCGGTGGTCAGTACAACCTTGAATGGTGACCCCCTGGCTTCCACCATACGCCGGGCAAATCCACCGACGATTTCAAGCCGAACAGGATCAATGTCCATCAACCAAAGTTCTTTTAGTGGAAATTGATCCGTGCGGGTTAAGAAACCATTGACCAGTTCAGGGGTATACGTGGAGCCGCCACCTATGACTGCAACTTTCATGAAATTATTCCTTTCAAATTAAAGAGTATTAGTAACTTCTCAAAAAAGTGGGGAAGATACGAGTATTGCTTTCCATGGTTTTTATGTAAGCGCTTACATGTAATTCTAACACATTATACCGCAGGCAAAAGACCTGGGGTGACGGAAAAGAAAATGTTGAATTTGATCATTCTCCCTTGCAATGCCCCTGCTCAGCGTTTATACTCAGCGGGAATAGCGTAAGAGCTATTCACTGTTTACGGAGACACCATGGAAGACCTTTATCGCGAAATCATCATTGACCACTACAAAAACCCGCAGTACCGAGGCCACCTCGACCCGAACAATATCCAGTTCGAGGATGATAACCCGCTGTGCGGCGACCATATTGAAATCACCTTGCGCGTGAACGGATCCAGCAAAGTGACCGATGGCCGTTTCGACGGCAAGGGCTGTGCCATCTCGCAGGCTTCCGCCGACCTGCTAATTGAGTCCATTATTGGGAAATCGCTGGATGAAGTTAAAATACTGACCAAGCAGGACATCCTGGATTTGCTTGGAATCGAACTTGGCCCGGTGCGCCTGAAATGTGCGCTGCTCTCCTTGAAGGTGCTCAAGGCGGGAGTTTACGGTTTGGGCGAAGCCAACGACGAATTAGTCGAATAGGGTATCAGGGATTAGGTAATCAGGCCTAATCCCCAAATCCCTGATTACCCGATCCCTATGTTCAATTACACCCAGCTCGATCCATCCAAACTCGAATACGTTGAAATCGCTCCGGTAGACCAACTAACCGATGGCGAGCGCCTCTTCGTCGAACTGGGCGGAAAATCCATCGTACTCTTCAACCTGGCTGGAAAGTTGTTCGCCATTGGCGATGTCTGTTCCCACGACAACGGCCCAGTTGGCGACGGGGAGATCGAAGAGAACGAGATTATCTGTCCGCGCCACGGGGCACGCTTTGACATCCGCACCGGCAAAGCCACCTCCCTACCGGCATTGGTAGACATCCCGGCTTATCCGGTCCGGGTGATGGAGGGGATGGTTCAGATTGGGATGCCAAAACCGTAAAAACGAAAAACACAAAACAAAAAGACGGAGGCCTTCAAAAGCCTCCTTCTTTTTATAGTCTGCTTGTCTATGGTTTAAAGCAGATTTTGTACTTCTTTCTCGATCCTTTCCACTGCCCCGGCGAGCGCTTCCCGGACCTCGGGACTGAGTCCCGCACCCAACCTGAAATCTTTCCCCACAATCCCGATCAGCGTGACCCGGCACTTTGCCAGTGAAGGATACATTGAGCGGCCCAGTTGCAGGGTTTCGGCCACGCCCCAACCGTGGGCGGACCCAGCCTCCGGGGTGAAACTGGCTAACTCGTCCGGGCTGAGGCAGATGACCGTCCCGGCGGAGGCAGACGACTGGACTGCGTCCACGAGAATCGCCGCGTCCATGCGTTCCAGCAGGTCGAGCAAGGCCAGCCCCGGCAGTTCAGAGAGTTCCACCTGGACGCCTCCTGCCGTCTCCGGGAATTTCTCCCGCCACAGGCGGACCGCTTCCAACCCGGCGGCGTCGTCCCCGCGCAGGGATTGGCCGATGCCAAGAACGAGAATTTTCATGGGTTATTTGGTCTTGTACACTTCACGGCGGTGCCGGACGAAGTGCACGATAAGTTGTGCTTTATCGAATGAATACAGGGCGCGGTAGTCCCCAACGCGTAATTTATAGATCCCCTTCAAGTCACCGATGAGTGGTTCTGGCGAAAGAGAGTCAAAGTTATCGGCCAGCCAACACAATTTGGAAAAAACCTGGCGAGCAGTTGGTTTTTCCAACTTAGCCAGGTCTTCTTTTGCTTCTTCGGTGAATTTCAGCAGGCGCATGATTATTACAGTCCCAGGTCTTTGGCGACTTCATCGGCAGAATAAAGGACAGCGCCTTCGCGCACGGCCCTAGCCGATTTTTGCAGGGACTTCTTCATGCTCGCGCGCAATGCCAGGCCTTTGTCGGAGTCGGCCAGGAACTCAGCAAGCGTCTGTTCGACTGTTTCGCGTACCAATGCTTTCAGTTCATCCACGGTTAAGTCGGAAACGTGTGTGCTTAACACTTCGTCCTCGCTTTCTTGCCGATTATAGCATGGGGGGTGTATTTTTTCGCGGCTCTTCCCTGCGCAGGGATTGACCGAGGCAGAGAACGAGAATTTTCATGCCCATACCTTGATAATAAAATACCCTGCGAAGGCGGAATCCTTCGCAGGGATGGGGGTTTTCACGTCGTCAGTCTGTCAGCATTTTCTCAACGGCGGCTTTCAATTTTGGCAAGTCGCGCTCGATAATATTCCAGATCATCTCTAAATCCACACCCAGATAGGCATGGACCAGTACATTGCGAAAACCACGAATTTTGAACCATTCCACAGCAGGGTATTTTCCCTGCAATTCTTCACTAATCCGTATGGCGGATTCGGTCAATATTTGTAGATTGCGAATGATGGCATCTTGAATCAAACTGGACGCCATGAATGCAACCTTACCGCCATCGCCGAGATACTCTTCAATGCGGTGGATACACTCGCTGATATGGATGAGATACAGCCTATCGTCTTTCAAAATGGCTTTGCCTCATGCATAACATTTTCGCGGATGTACCAGTGCAGCGACTTCTCAGTCAAAAGATCCACTTTGCAGTGGAGCAAATCTTCCAATTCCACCAACAGGCCGCCCAAGTCAAACAAGCTGCGACCCGGCTCCATTTCGACCAAGAAATCAACATCGCTGTTCGGTCCCGCTTCTCCCCGCGCAACCGAGCCAAACACGCGCACCCTCGTTGCGCCATAACGTTTTGCGAGGAGCAGGATATCTTTTCGCTTCAGTTTAAGTTCTTCGGAGCGGGTCATTTCAGAAATTCCTGCCCAAATTATACAACAGTTTCGTTAACAATTTCACGCCGGTTGCCTTCCTGCTGGAGTGCTGCGAGCGGACTGCCTCCTTAAGCGGCATGCCCCTTCGGGTACTTTCGTCCCCGCGCAGGCATTGGCCGATTCCAAGGATGAGAATATTCATGGGTAAATTTTACCGCCAAGACAGCGTCCTGGCGGTACCTATTCCCAATCACCTGATTCCTGATTACCTGCTTCCTGTTCTCTATTCTTTATTCTCTATTCACTATTTTCACCTTCAAAAAATGCGTGGCGCACGAGATGCACGGGTCGTACGCGCGCACTAGGTGCTCGGCGGTAAGGGTGGCTTGTTCTTGCTCCATCTTTACCAATTTTGGCGCCAGGGCGAACAGGTCGGCCTCAATGCGCGGCAGGTTCTGGGCAGTGGGCGGGACTATCTTGGCGAACTTGACCATTCCCTGCTCATCAATCTTGTAACGGTGGTAGAGCAGGCCGCGCGGGGCTTC
>JAPLGV010000024.1 GCA_026389975.1 Chloroflexota bacterium | reverse complement strand
GCAGCGCAGTAAGGTGACGGCGATCTCGGCGTTCCCGGCTGAGTTCTTCAGGACTTCCACTTCTGGCAGGCCGTGGTTGGCGACCTTCAACCCGGACTTGCCATCCGTAACGCTGGTAAACGCTCGCTGAGGGACCTCGGGCCTGGGCTGCTCGACCCAGGTCTCATCGAAGGCTGGAACGCCGACTTTGCGCTCGACAACTTCGAAGTGCCCATCCTGGGCGCCGGTCTCGGCGGCGAACGGCGCCGGGAAGTGGACGCGCAGGCGATGATCGCGGGCGCGGTTATCTACTGTAGTGTGGATGTCCACACGCGGGACGCCGTTCGTCAGGGTGATGGTGGTCGTGATGGGAAGGGAGGCCTGCTCTTTCGAGCGTGACTTCCGGTTTGGGGCGAGGGTGAGGGGAGTGATGAGTTCCAGCTCGAGTTCGAGCGTCTGCTGGAGCGGGCCGCGGGCGAGGCTGACGCGCTTTAAACGCGGCGCAGTCACCCGGTCCGCGGCGGGCGGGCAATAGTTGTATTCGTCGCCGCAGTCGCCGCCGTCCAGGAAGCGGTTCAGTCCGCGATAGGTGCAGCCAGTCTGCTTATCCAGAATAGTGAGCGTGCCGTCTTTCAGCGCTTCCACAGCGAAGGAGTCGTTCTCAATTTTGTACGGCGGTCTGGCGTAGCGCTTGCGAATAGCCAGGTTCTGTACGAAGGACAGGCGCGCCAGCGGCAGCAGTGCCTTGACCAACGGACTGAGCCGGATGGGAGCATTTTCTTCAGCGGGGCGGCGGGCGCGCACCCACAGCGTCCGGTAGCCGTGACCGGGAACGTCCGGAACGGTAACGACGATCTGCGCGGCAGAAGGGGAACGGGCGCGCACGTGATAGGTGGTGATGGATGGGTCAGCGAAATACCCGTCAATTTCTTTGCGCCTGGCGTTCCACACAGTGAGGTTGGGTTCGCCGCCATCCGCCATGATGGTTTCGATGAACACCTCCGCGCCAGCGCGGCGTACTTTGATATCCTGGACGGTCATCCCGGCGGCGCGGCCATCGCTTATGTTCCCGAACGCGGACTGCAACCCCCTGGCGTCGAGAGTTATATTGATGATTTCGTGGCTTCCCAGTCCACGCTCCTGATAAGGGAGGGAGGTGCCATTCTCGTCCACCAGTTCGAATTCGGGGACGTTGGGGGGGAGTTCGATGGCGGCGGGAAGAGGGATTAAAAATAACGATGGCTGATTGATCGTGGACGGTGGACGGCAGATGGTCTGTGGTCAGCGGTCCACGGTCAGTCGTCACGCAAGCCGCCAGGCTTTCCAGACCCTGCTTCGTGATTTCCTCACCAATCTGCTCAACCTGGTCGAAGCGGACTTTCATCTCCTCGTGCACCTGGTCAATCGAACAGCCGCAGATGGAATCGTGCGGATGGTTTTCCATCAGCAGACGCCAGGCTTGACGGACAATGGACGATGGACTGTTGATCATGGTCTGTGGTCGGTCGTTTGCGGTCACGAGCGAAGCGAAGGTGCTGAACGGTTCCACCCATTTTCCCAGCAACGTCTCACAGGCATGGTTGCGCTGTTTGATCCACATCCGGGTGGAGAGCACACCCGGCAGGAGGTGCATCCGCTTGCAAGCGCGCAACTCACCGACAATCGTCGGGAGTTCCACTTTTTGCTTTTTGATCGAGGCTTGGATTGCCGCCACATATTGCGGCAGAGTCGAATGGATCACATGTGTGTTCCGCAGCATTTCATCGGCATAGGCGATGGCCTCGGAGGTGTTGCGCGGCGGCTCCATGTGGTCGGTGCCGTACATGATGAGCAAGTCGGACGTGGCGGAGGCCGCCGCAAGTGTATCGCCTTTTTCGGCGATCATGCTCGCGAAACGTTCGAGGTTATCGGCGGGCAGATCGGCTCCGTTCCCATATCCGTCGCGCAAGTATGCCATTAGGACGCGCGAGCCGTCGGGTGCCTGCCACCAGAATTCGGCAGACCCGTCATATACGCCGCGCCAAAGGGAGGCAACCTCGATTCCAAACCCGCGCAGGATTTGGGGGATCTGCCCGATGTGACCGAACGAGTCGGGCATGTAACCGATCATCATCTTGGGGCCAAATTTCCGGGCTGTGCGGTCACCCTGTTGCAGGTTGCGGATGTGCGCTTCGGGGCCTACCAGGAACATATCCGGCAGGATGTGCCAGGGGCCGATGATGATCCGTCCTTTGCGAATGTGTTCGCGGAGAATATCTTCTTTTTCCGGGCGCATGGTCAGGTAATCATCCAGCACGATAGTCTGACCATCGAGCATGAAATATTTGAAGCCCGGGTCCTTTTCAAGGATGTCGAGCATCCCGTCCACCAGGTGGACGAGTTTCAGCCGGAACAACTGGAACGGCCGGTACCACTCGCGGTCCCAGTGGGTGTGGGAAATAACATGTAGATTGCGCATAGTTACTCGTTTTCACAGAGCGTGGTTTTACAGCCGGGGATTTTGCCAGCCACATAGCGGACCATGGCAACCGTAGCCAGGTTGTCATCCGTGCCGTGCCAGAGATAGACCGGGACACGGATATCTTCCAACCGGAAGCCCCAGGGGCGGGTGAGCAGGCGGGTATCCCAGGCCAGGCCGCGCAGGCCGGGGCGGAACGCCTCGACCTCGGAGCGGAGACATGCTTCCCGAACCTCGGGCCGGCCGATCTGCACATCGTCGGCAGCCGGGCGATGTCCCGTTTCACGATCCATGGCTGCGGCAGGGTCGTCCCTACGGCGATGGTAAAACACCCAGATGAGCACCCGCCAAAGCGGCCATGAGATGAAGCGTCCCACCGTCAGCCCGAACTTGTTCGTGGAGGACATGCCGAGCGTGACATTGGGTGCTTCCAGCGGTCCGGCGCCGGAGAGAATGGCCGCGGCAGTCACCCGGTCAGGGAGCGCAACCGCACAGGCTGAGACGTAGGGTCCGCCGCCGGAGTGACCGGCCATGGCGAATTTATCCATGTCGAGCGCGTCTGCAAGTTGGGCGATATCCTCCGGCCAATCCAGGATGCGGCGTCCGGGCTGGAAGGTGGATTCCCCATACCCAGGACGGTCCACGCAGATCAGGCGCACACCCAGCCGGGCAGTGATCTCGTCGGACGGACGGAAATAACGTGAGCCAGGCGTCCCGTGGAAGAAGAAGACCGGTTTGCCGCGTGGACCCCCATATTCGGCGTAGGCGAGTGGGCGGTTGCCTTTGA
>JAPLGV010000079.1 GCA_026389975.1 Chloroflexota bacterium | reverse complement strand
GGAAAAGCCGTTTTCCAGACTTTCAATCGGGTCTTCCAAACTGGGATTCCGGAACAAGCCACCAACTGGGAATTGGTGCGCCCGGATGGGACGCGCCGATCCGTCGAGGCATCCGTGTCACTGATCAAAGCCGCCAATGGAAGCATCAATGGTTTTCGCGGCACTGTGCGCGACATCACCGAGCGCAAGCAGGTGGAGGAGGCGCTGAGAAATCGCGAGGGCGTGCTGCAGAAGATCTTTGACATCCTTCCTGTGGGGCTATGGATTGCTGACAAGGATGGAAAGCTCCTGCGCGGGAATCCTGCAGGTGTGAAGATATGGGGTGCGGAACCTAAAGTGAGCCTGTCCGAATTCGGGGTCTTCAAAGGGCGACGACTTCCTTCCGGAGAGGAGCTGGCAGCGGATGACTGGGCGATGGCGCATACCATCAGGGACAGGGTGACGATTGTAGACGAACTGCTGGAGATCGATACATTCGATGGCAAGAAGAAAACGATTCTCAATTACACTGCCCCCGTCCTCGATGCCCATGGAGATGTTCAGGGCGCGATCGTGGTTAACCAGGACATCACCGAGCGCAAGCGCGCGGAGCAGGAACTGGCGCAATCCCACGAACAACTGCGCGCCCTGACTGCCTATTGGCAGACCTCCTTCGAAGCCGAGCGCGCCCACATCGCCCGTGAGATCCACGACGAATTCGGCCAGTCCATGACCGCCCTCAAGATGGACCTGACCTGGCTGGCCCGCCGCCTGCCGGAAGGGGACGAAAAGGTTGACCGCCTCCGGGGGATGACCACGCTGGTGGACGACAGTATCGCCCTCATGCGGCGCATCGCCACCGAGCTGCGCCCGGGCCTGCTCGATGACCTGGGGCTGAACGCCGCCCTGGAATGGCAGGCGGTGGAGTTCTCCAAGCGCAGGGGTATTCCCTGCAAGTTGAACCTGCCGAAGGACGATCTCGCCCTCGACTCGGCCTTGAACACCACCTTGTTCCGCATTTTTCAGGAGACCCTGACCAACATCGCCCGCCATGCGCAGGCTACGCGCGTCAGCGCCTCCTTGAAGCAAAAAGAACAAACCCTGATCCTGACCATCCGTGATAACGGGCGCGGTATTACGGAAGCTGAACTCACCAACCCGCGTTCGCTCGGGCTGCTGAGCCTGCGCGAGCGCGCCACCCAATGGGGGGGCCAGACCACCCTGCGCGGCGAGGCCGGAAAGGGCACTACCGTCACCGTTCGCATCCCGCTCCCCACTTCACCCGTGAAAGGAGGCAAGCGATGAAGGTGCTGATCGCCGATGATCATGCGGTAGTGCGTCGCGGTGTCCGTGAGATCCTGGAGGAAGCCCCGCTCGGTCTCTTCGTGGACGAAACCGCTTCCGCCGGTGAGACGCTGAAAGCCGTCAGAGACAAAGCCTACGATATTGTCCTGCTCGACATCTCCTTCCCGGATGGCAGCGGGTTGGATGTGCTGCGCCAGATCCGCGCCCAATGTCCGTACACGCGCGTGCTGCTGCTCAGCATGTACCCCGAAGAGCAATACGCGCAGCGCGCCCTGCGTTTGGGCGCTTCCGGATACCTGACCAAAGACAGCGCTCCCAATGAGCTGGTCAATGCCATCCAAAAAGTGGCTGTGGGCGGCAAATATATCACCCAGGCACTGGCCGAACGCCTGGCGGACGAGATCAGCATGCAGGTCGAAAAAGCCCCCCACGAAACGCTCTCCGATCGCGAGTTCCAGGTGCTGACCCGCCTGGGCGCTGGCAAGTCGATTCACGCGATCGCGGCGGAACTATCCCTCAGCCCCAAGACAGTCAGCACCTACCGTTCCCGCTTGTTGGAAAAATTGAAGTTGAAGACGCCCGCCGATATCATCCACTATGTGATCGAAAACCGGCTGGGGGATTGACTCAAACAAGTGTCACTCCCCTTCGGGGACGATGTGCGAGCCGCTCTTTGGCGACACTTGCACCTGCGCTGCACACCTGCCCTGGCGGGCGGTGCCAGGGAGTGCATGTGAGCATTGTCCTCGCATG
>JAPLGV010000331.1 GCA_026389975.1 Chloroflexota bacterium | reverse complement strand
GTCACTTTTTGAATAACCCCTGGAATTTATCAGCGGATGTCTCGAAAATCACTCCCTAATTTCCGGAATTGTTTCAACAACTCAAAATTTGTCAGGAGGATAAGCTATGAATACAGTATCAGGTAAAGTTTTACGCGTATTCGCCATTCTGTTAATGGCAATGACCGCAGCAATGAATATTCTAGGCGGTGCTGGCACCACGTGCGTAGCCTTCTTTACGAAAAACTACCCTCCCTATTGGGTATTGATAAAGCCAGTAGACTACCGGTGGCTTTATCAAAGCTTCGTCATCACAACGATCGCAATCGGGATTGCAGGCATTGCCGTCACGGTCGGATTGATACGCGGCGGGAAACATGCATATCGAAACACCCTAATCGTCCTCGCGATCGGTACGGTACTTAATGCGATCCATTACTTTACATCTCTCGCCGTGATTGGCAAGGCCGCTCCTGCCAATGTCGTATTCTATATCAATTTCTTTACACTGCTCGTCTTCCTGATCCTTGCCATTCCTGCTCTTCGCGCGTTGGTTGATTTTTCAATAAGTGGTAAAAATGCTGACAAGCTGACTGGTGGGGGGGTGGCAGCCTTGGTAGCTGGTGTCGTCATCTTATCAACGCCAATGTGGGTGGGTGTCTCGCATGCTTATTTGGGAAGTAATTGGATGGAGGGATTTGCCTGGCCCATCTATATCTCTGGCACAATCCTGACCCTGGGCGGGTTGGCATTGCTCGCAAGAGGGGCTTGGATTTCACACGACCAGGTAATCGCCGGAGTAGAGATTCAGGCTCTTTAATATAAATTTTGGATTGGAAATCCCCAGTGCTTTGGCGCTGGGGATTATTTCGCTCCTCTCAATGCTAAGCAAGTACACAACGCCCTCTCGCGAGGGCGTTATGTACTTGTTCCCTTATTGTGGCGGTTATCTTCTTTGGATATCCTTGACGAACCCGAATGTGAACGCCAAGGTCATGAGCAGCAGGAGGGGAGTCAGGATAGTCATCACAAAGGTTGGGCTGAAGAAGAGCAGCTGCGCGCCCATCGAAATGAAGGCCAGGGCGATACCTCCCAGGCCGATCAGCACGCCGCCGATGCCAACCCACCAGAAACCCTTGGCGGCCTTCTTTGCGAAGAACGGCCCGAGGAAGATGACCAGTCCGGCCACGCCGTGGAAGAGCGGGACGGAGATCTTCTTCAGGATGTCAATCCCGAAGATGGCCGAGATTGCAATCGCCAGGAAGCCCACCAGCGCAAACCACTTGAAGGCCTTTTTGTATTGTGGGAAATACTGCTCCACCAGTCCCATCGAAATGCCGAGCGGGATGAGCGAGGCCACCGTCAGCACGTAGGGCGAGGCCAGGATGCCCAGTCCCCGGAAGATGAGCAGCAGGCCGGAGACCAGCAGGACGAGAAAGCCCATGCCATAGTACAGGTCATAGAGCTTCTTCTCCTTGCTCCAGCGGGTGTAGAACCGCCAGAGCAGGTAGATAGCGACCAGGCCGGTCAGCAGAAGAAACAGGTTGTCGAGCGTGAACAGGTTCATATGCATTCTCCTTTTTTGGGTTGGATCTTACAGGTTAAAACACCAGCGGCCAACACGCGTTATGTGAAGTATTGCACATGAACCTGGATAGTGCAAGGTTTTTCCTGTAACATACATCACATTTCCGCTGCTTCCTGGACCCGGAGCCTGCTGCCCGTTTTATAAGCGTTTCTCTAATCTACTGCTCCAGTGAGCCGCTGCCAGAGATTCGGCCAGACGAGCAGCACGATCAGGATCAGGCAGGAAATTGGCGCCAGAGCGAACAGGGAGAAGCGCCCCAGTTGCTGCGCTGTGACAACTGCGAGTGGGATGCCCACCACAAGTTCCGTCACACCGGAAACGAGGCCAACGATCCGCATCCATCCTTTCGGCTTGATGATGATGCCGACAGTCACAACGGCCCACCCGATCATCGCCACCCAATGCAGGCGTTCCACGAGAACACCCGATCATCGCCACCCAATGCAGGCGTTCCACGAGAACGAAGATCGGGTCTCCAATGGTGATGATGCGGCTGGTGCTGGAAACGCCGTTCATCCAGCAGAAGATGTAGGCGACACCGGTCAGCAATGCCAGCAGGGTCTGGCTCCAGGAGGTTTTCCCGACCGCCTTCAGGAACAGGAAATAGAGCAGCACGTAGGGCCAGAAGAGAGTGAAATAAACTGGGGGTAGCCCAGCGGCCATGTAGGGCACGTTGATAAACCAACTACCAAGCAGCGCCAATACAAGCGCCACCACAGACAGGAAGAACGCCCAGTTCTTTTTGGTAAAGAACCCATAGGCGCTGACGGCAAACAGCACGCCGCCGAGGATGCCGAAATCTGCCATGAGCGGGTGGATGTACTTCAACAGGATTTCGCATCTGCATCCCGACCTGATACCAGTTCAGGAACAGGACGATATGCCCGATGATGCCCATCAGACTGGCGATGACGGCCAGAATGCCCCCAAGGATATTTTTATTCTTCATGGTTCGTCTCCTTTTTAATTATTAGATGAACTTATGGTTCTGTGATTTCTCCGGTGTGGCACGAGCAGCCATTGTAATAGGCTGCGTCGTTATGGTAGGCCACGTAGACGACCGTACCCGGCGCAATGGACAGATCGCAGTTTTTCAGAAAGGTGGGCTGCTCCTCCCAGGGATAGACCTGGACGTTGCAGGTGACGTACACGGTCCCGCTCCAGGAGTCATTGCAGAGCGGCCCCTCGACGACTTTATCAACAGGAATTGTTCTACCTCCAATCTCCATCTCGACAGGCGCTGGGGATGGGTTTCTGGATTCGGTGGGGGAGCTTTCCGATGGGAACACGGTCATGTACCTGGGTGTGCCGGTCGCCCATTGGCAGGCCGGCTCCTGCGTTTGACAGGCCGACAGGAACAGCAATGCAACTCCTGTAAGAATGAAAAGCCATTTCTTCATCATTGTTTCCATCTGTGTGAAATGTAGCACAATTAGCGGTAGGAAGTCTTTGCCTTAAAGCAAATTCAGTTCGCGGTTTTGGATCGCAGGAGCAAGGTCCCGCGCCGGCGGAGGCGAGTCAAAACATGCACCCTCTTTCGGAACAAGCAGGCCGAACCCGCTGCACTTGAACTATAATGATTTGTATGGAACAGTTGACGGAATTGCTGCGTGCTCATCCTGTTTTTGCCTCGCTGGACGAGGCTGTCCGCAGCCTCCTGGCAAAGCAGGCAGTCAGGCGAGAGCTGAAAAAAGGCGAGACGCTGGTCATGCAGGGGGATGTTTGGCCGTATCTGTTCCTGGTGGCGGAGGGGGAACTGGATGCCGTCAAGGTGTCTGGCGAGGGGCGCAATCTGCTGGTGCCCACCTTCGGGGCAGGGGAGTTGTTCTGGGGGCTGGCTTTCTTTCAGGATGGGGCACCGCTGCTGGCGACGCTGGAAGCCCATGTCCCGTCGCGAATCTATCTCTGGCCCCGCCAGAGCATCGAGCCGGTATTTATCGAGCATGGACGCATGTCCTGGGAATTGTGCCGCCTGATGTTCCAGCGCATGCAGCGGGCCAGCACCATCGTCGAGGAACTGGCCTTCCAGCCGGTCTCCGGACGCCTGGCGCGGCTGCTGCTGGACGATTTCGAAAGCGCCGGGGAGGCAGCCATCGCCCGTCACCTGACCCTGGATGAGATGGCGGCCCGGATCGGCACAACCCGCGAGATGGTCTGCCGCGCCCTGTACCGCTTCGCGGGCAAGAAGTTGATTGACGTCACCCGGACAGAGTTCGTCCTGACGGATAAAGACGGCCTGAGGCGGGTTGCGGAAGGTTCCTGATAGTATTCCCCCGAATTCCATTTCAAATCAGTCGTTAGAGTACGACAGTATGATAGGACACATGATTCCTGCTGGTACAATTGCCCGCGTGAACTCAATCTCCACAAAAAAACTCATCCTGCACGAAGATGCAGAACTTCTCATCGTAAACAAACCCGCCGGGATGCCGGTCCTGCCGGATGGCTGGGAAAAGGATGCCCCCTATCTGGTCAAGCTGCTCGAGGAGCAATATGGGAAACTATGGGTCGTCCACCGGCTGGACAAAATCACCAGCGGGGTGATGGTCTTTGCCCGCACGGCGGAAGCGCACCGGGCTCTGAATATGCAATTCGAACAGCATGAGGCGCAAAAGGTGTACCACGCCATCGTCGTTGGCGTACCAGAATGGGACCAACACACCGCCCGCCACCCGCTGCGCGTGGATGTGGGTCACAGCCATCGCACGGTGGTGGACCACAGCAAAGGGAAATCGTCCGAGACAGCCTTCTGCGTCCTGGAGCGCTATCAAGGTTTCAGCCTGCTGGAAGCCGTTCCGGGGACCGGCAGGACGCACCAGATCCGGGTGCATGCTTATGCAATCGGATTTCCGCTTCTTGGCGACACGCTCTACAGCGCCCCCGCAACGGATTTGATTGCCCGCACCGCCCTGCACGCCCAGTCCCTGACGTTCACGCATCCCGCCACCGGCGAACGCGTGCCTTATAGTGCCCCCTACCCTGACGATTTTCAAACCGCGCTGGAAAAACTGAGAGCTGGTTGCTGAGACCGGTTTTTTATTTTTTTACCCTTCGTGATTAAACGATCTTTCTCGCTTCCATGTAGAACCGTTTTTCCTTGGCCTCGCCCATCGAGAAGGTCTTGCGCGGCAACGCTCCATCCAGGATGACCGTCTTGAACAGGTCGGACTTGTCCATGCCGGGGACATAGAAACCGGCGTTTCCCGGCTGCGCACCCAGCTTGCAGATAATCTCCCCGCCGTGGACGTAGTCAATATTATCCGCGCCGCCTTCATTGATGAACGGGTCAAGGAACGCTTGCAGTGTACCGACCGGCAGGTTGGACGAAGGGTTGGCGATTTCGAGGATGCCAAAGTCCCTGCCGCCGCCAACCAGACCGATGGCCTGTTTCGGGCCTTTGGCGTTATCCACCCGCCGGATCATCTCTTCCGCACTGGCGACCGGTGTGTAGGTGAAATTCGCGCCAAAATAGCCTTTCAACGCCGCAAAGATATCGCGCTTCAACCCAAGCAGGACGCGGTGGATTGGCTCGAACTCCAGCCCATCGTCGTGGACATTCTCCAATTCGATCAGCGCGTAGCGCGCCGGATGGTCCAGGCCCACTTCGGGCTTCATCCTTTCCCAGACGGCTTTCGCCGTGGCGAGCGAGTGGTTGCCGTCGCCCATGGCGAACAGAAGGACAGGTTTATCCTGGCTGAGGCCATATTTTGCAGCAAAGACTTCCGGCTTCGCCAGCCCGCGCAGGGACGTGACCACCTGTGCCTCCAGCGCCTCACTGACGGCGTACCCGGTCAGGTGGCCGGAACCGAGCATCAAATCGAAATCGTAGACTTTTTCCAGCCCGCCCCTGGCCTTCTCCACCGGCTCGATGACGGTCCGTTGCGGGTCGTCAATCAGCACCAGGATGTGGGGTAACTCCAGCACTGCGCCGGTGCGGATTTTCATACGGGGAGGGAGACGCTCGACAATCGTGCCTTCGGTGGCACGGATCAGGCTGGTGGAACCTTTGGTGAAGTCGTAGCGTTCCAGGTCGAGACACAGCACGAGGCCCCGGCGGGTCTTGCCGAGGGCGGTCCGTTCAACGTAAATAAGTCCATGGCGCGGCTGGAGGATGCCTTTGTCCAGGTATTCGCGCATGGTCGCCTGGATACTCTGGATGAGTCTGGCCTCGCCCGGCTTTTCGAGAAAGACCTCGGGCAGGACCAGGTTATATGTCGAGGGCGCCTTGCCGACGAGTTTTTCCACTTCCTGCCAGTATTCC
>JAPLGV010000193.1 GCA_026389975.1 Chloroflexota bacterium | reverse complement strand
CATCCCTACGAATGGATTACCTTCAAACCCAGCCTGCAGATCTCGTCCGAGGAGATGGCACAGGAATTATGCCGCCGGCTGGAGACTGCGGTTCAAAAACACACCGGCGGGGGGGAAGCCGGGGTTTGGCTGTCCGGCGGGCTGGATTCCAGCCTGCTGGCCGCTCTGGCCAAGCCGCATGTACAGCGCCTGCACACCTTTTCAGGAGGGTTTCCCGGCGCACCCGACCTGAAACATGCCCGCCTGGTCGCCAGGCAGCTCCAATCCGAACACCATGAGGCCATCGTGCGCCTGAAAGATTGTCTGGCTATTCTGCCAGATGTCATCTATCACCTGGAGTCATTTGACGCCTTGCTGGTGCGTTCGCTCATAAACTATCTTGTAGCAAAGTTGGCCTCTCAATATGTGCCGGCAGTGTTCTCGGGAGAGGGCGCAGACGAGCTATTTGCCGGTTATGAATATCTCAAATCAATCCCTCCGGGTTTATTGTTTACAGAACTGATCGAGATCACCAACCGACTTCACAACACGGCGCTCCAGCGTGTGGACCGCTGCGCCTCAGCGCATGGCCTGATCGTCCATGTCAGCTTCCTGGATCCGGATGTGCTGGACTACGCCCTGCGAATTCCCGCCAGGTTCAAGATCATGGATGGAGTAGAAAAATGGATCCTGCGCCAGGCGGGGGCCGGGAAACTACCCGATAGAATCCTGAACCGGCCAAAAGCCAAGTTCTGGGATGGCGCGGGGGTGGGCGAACTCCTGGCCCAGAATGCGGAAATACGCATTTCCACGGCTGATTTCGAACGCGAAAAACAACTGCCCAATGGCTGGACCCTGAACAGCAAAGAGGAATTGATGTACTACCGCATCTTTCGAGAACACTTTGGCGCATGCAAGGATCTATCCTGGATGGGCAGAACGAAAGGTGCGCTACCGGCATGAAGTTCTTGAGCGGTTTCCCCTTCGAGAGCGCTCTGCGACGCTGTTCGCGAATCGGGCGCGTTTTGCCAGAAATAGGGCGAAAATGATACTAGCCTTGTCCGCACCGCCGCGGCCGCCCGCACCGCGGATGCGCACCGTTATAAAACGCATCAAGAACCCCGGCCTGACAATAATCTGTCAGGCCGGTTTACTTTCTAAATAATGAGTAGGCGGGGAGCCTGTCCACTCAACGTTCCCCGAACTCAGACTTGGGTGAGGCTTCACGCCCAACTGCTGGATTGAGCATATAGCGGGTAAAGAGTAACGTGGGTAGCCATAAAATATATTAGTTCAACCCTTCTTGTACGAAGGGTTGATACGGAATTGGTCGCAAAACCAGCTCAAACGGGGCCATTAGACAGTAAAAATGATGTCGTATAACACAATACCTTCACCATTATTGAGTCTACTGCAAAAAGGAATCTCTACCGCGAAGAGGCGAAGGTCGCGAAGAAAAAATTAATATCGCGAAGGTTTTCTTGAAGATTCTCCGCTTGAATTCTTAATATCCTTAAGAATTTCTTCGCGTTCTTTCCCGAAGGACATCGGGACGATGTGCGGTCTTCGCGGTAAAAAAGGTTTTTGCAGTGGAGTCATTATTAGGTGAATAAAATAGGGTTTATCGAGTAAAAAGGAACTGGGTTCCCCGCGCTGGAAAGCTTAGGCGCTATCTATGACACGCTGATTGGCGAAGCACGCTTTGCATCAATGACTTGGGTATTTCCAGCATTTTCATCTTCCAGTTGTTCAAGAGTCAAGCGAGTATCCAGTAGTTGGTTGTTGAAGATCCGGCGGGCAACATCAAGCAATTCAAAGATCTCTGGATCGCGAACCCGATAATAAACGGTCGTCCCAGCTTTGCGGCTCTCAACAATATTCTTATGACGCAAGACGGACAGTTGCTGGGATACACTGGAAGATTCAATACCCAAGCGGTCCTGCAAATCAGTAACGCTCAACTCACCTGCCCGGAGCAGTTCTAAGATTTTGATCCTTGCAGGGTGAGATAAAGCCTTGAAGAATTCAGCGTTGAAATTGCGGAGCAAATCTTGCATGCTGTGAATTCCTTGGTAAGGAATACCATTTTACTTGAAATATGAATATCTTATTTAATTTGAATATTATAATCAAATTATATGATAAGATTGCTATCCGTCAAGGGTGTTTTTTGGGAATCCCTGTGAAATTATGAACATTAATTTGGTCAGGAAACAAAATGGAGAACCGTTTATTACTTGAGGTGGACGAAGAATATTCACCCATCGCCCGGCTGATCGAGTTGGGGCGGCAGAAGAAATACGTCACCATTGACGACATCCTGCACTTCTTTCCTGAAGCCGAAAAGGATATCGAGCAATTGGAGGAGGCTTTTTCGGGGCTCTTGAGCGCAGGAGTTGCTTTCGTTGAAGACACCCCTGCCGGTGAACCTCCTGAGAATGAATTAGTTGCTGTGGAAGAAACCGGTGCCGGGCCTGAGCCAGAACTTTCGCCGGACGATCTTCTCGCCAACATTGATGCCACCGACACCATCGGGCTATATCTCAAAGAAATCAGCCAAGTCCCACTGCTGACAGCGACAGAAGAAGTCGAACTCGCCAAGCGCATCGAGCACGGATGGACGGCTCGTGAAGAACTGGCGCGCGGCAAACTCGTCCCCCGCCGCCGGATCGAATTGCGTAAATTCATCGAAGACGGTTGGTCTGCCCGCGAGCACCTTATTACAGCCAACTCTCGCCTGGTGATCAGTGTCGCCAAAAAATATATGGGGCGCGGCGTACCCTTCCTTGACCTGATCCAGGAAGGCAATATTGGCCTCATGCGTGCCACCAAGAAGTTCGACTACCGC
Organism: Chloroflexota bacterium; assembly: GCA_026389975.1. Taxonomy (GTDB): domain Bacteria; phylum Chloroflexota; class Anaerolineae; order Anaerolineales; family Villigracilaceae; genus UBA877. The sequence goes on along the minus strand of JAPLGV010000193.1, from coordinate 7,604 downwards.
CGTGGTCACAAATTCAGCACCTATGCCACTTGGTGGATCCGCCAGGCCGTGACACGCGCCATTGCTGACCAGGGACGTACCATCCGTGTCCCGGTTCACATGGGTGATCATATCAACAAGCTCTTCCGCATCCAGCACCAGTTGACTCAGCGCCTGGGCCGCGAACCAACCGTCGAGGAGATGGCCGAAGCGCTGGAAGTGCCACCCCAAAAAGTCGAGAACATAATCCGGGTTGCGCGCCGGCCGCTATCGTTGGAATTGCCAACCGGTGATGAAGAAGACTCGGTGCTCGGTGACTTCATTGAAGATGACGAAATTACTCCGCCCGATGAAGCCGCGACATATAATCTGCTGCGCGAGAATTTGCGCGAAGTCTTAAACGGATTGCCGCCCCGAGAAGTGCGCATCCTGCAACTGCGCTATGGCTTGCTCGATGGGCAGGCCTACACGCTGGAGGAAGTTGGGCGCAAGATGGGCGTGACGCGTGAGCGCGTCCGCCAGATCGAAGCCCAAGCCTTGAACCGTCTGCGTCACCCGTCCATCCACCGCAAACTGCACGACTATCTGGGTGAATAACTGCTGTCTAAATCTCCGTCACTATGAAAGTTCTGCCGTTTGAGAGATAAAACAACGTGATCTGATAAAATCAGTCAAAGCCCCTCACCCTCTCATCTTTCTATTATCCGTTTATATAGTATCCCCTTGCCCGCAGGGCACCCTGTGGGTGGGGGCACTGGAAAATACAGTCCGTATTATCCATATGGTACTTTCTTATCTTATGCGCCCTCATTCAGGGCGTATTTGTTTTGCATGCGCAATTCATCGATGCAAATATGGCCCCACCCTATCATAGGTATTGACATGCTTTCCTTTACCTCGTAAAATAGTTTCGACAATTAACCATTAACAATATTAATCAAATTCTCCGAGAGAAGGAAAAAATGGACGAATCGACTCGTTCTTCAGAAAAACTCAGGCAGGCGGTGGATGTATTCTGGGAGACCTTTCCTCCCCTCTGGCGCATGATCCATGTCCACATTCGCGAGGTGGCGGTGGAGCAGTTTAACATCACCGTTGAACAGTTCCACATTCTTCGCCACATCCGCAGGGGACGAGACTCGGTCAGCGCGTTGGCCGAGGCCAAGGACATCAGCCGCCCGGCCATCAGCCAGTCTGTAGACCTGCTGGTGACCAGGGGACTTATCGTTCGCTCCATAGACCCACAGGACCGCCGCCATGTAAAACTGGACCTGACAGCCGATGGCAACGCCCTGATGGATGCCATCTTTGGTGACACCCGCCAGTGGATGATGAAGACTCTTGAACCCTTGAGCGCCGACGAAATCCAGGCATTGACCTGCTCGATGGAATCTCTCAAAAAAATCCTTTAGACTATGAAACAAGTATTCAAACTACTCCGATTCGTTAAACCGTATTGGAAGAAAAGCCTTCTATCGCTGGCATTGCTGGTTGTAGTTGTCCTCATGGACCTGGCCATCCCCCGCCTGGTGCAGCGCATCATTGACCAGGGTATCACCCCGCAGGATATGAAAGTGGTGACAAGCACCTTCCTGCTGATGCTGGGCATTTCCATTCTGGATACCCTGTTCGCTATAGGGAACAACAATTACTCGGTGCAGGTGGGCGAAAGCGTGGCGCGCGACCTGCGTGAGGCGCTCTTCCTCAAGATCCAATCTTTCTCTTTCGGCAACCTCGACCGCCTGAAGACCGGCCAATTGATGGTGCGTCTCTCCAGTGATTCGAGCGTCATCCAACGCGTGGTACAGATTTCCCTGCGGATTGGCACACGCGCCCCGTTGATCATGATCGGCAGCATCATCCTGATGTTCAACACCGACCAACACCTGGCGCTGACCATGCTCCCGCTGCTGCTGGTGACATCGGCCATTATTGTGTTCTTCGCCGTTAAGATGGGGCCATTCTTCCTGACCATACAGCAGAAACTGGACAGGCTCAACACCGTCTTGCAGGAAAACATCGCCGGAGTACGGGTGGTCAAGGCATTTGTACGCGCCCACCACGAAGCCGGACGCTTCGAGGCGGCCAACGAGGACTTCACCGACCGCAATATCAAAGTCATGCAATTCATGTCCACCATGGGCCCGGCGCTGAGCGTTTGCGTGAACATCGGGATTGTTATCGTCCTCTGGGCGGGCGGTTTACAGTCCATCCACGGCAACGTAACCACCGGGCAACTCGTGGCCTTCATCAACTACCTGCAGACCGCGCTGGGGCCGTTGATGATTATGGTTAACCTGGCAAACGTCTGGGCGGCGGGGATGGCCTCGGCGGAGCGCGTCAACGAGGTGCTGGAGGAAGTGCCCGAGGTCCAGGACGCGCCGGGCGCGTCCACCCTGCCGGCTTCCACCAGGCCACGCGTCGTCTTTGAAAACGTAGGCTTCCACTACAACGGCTCCACGGATACGACCGTGCTGGAAGGGATCAACCTGACTGTCGAGCCGGGGCAGACGGTCGCCATCCTGGGCGCAACCGGGGCAGGCAAGTCCACGCTCATCAACCTGATCCCGCGCTTTTACGACGCATCGGAGGGGCGTATCCTGATCGACGGGGTGGACATCCGCCAGGTCCGACAGGATTCGCTGCTGGCCCAGGTGGGGATCGTCCCGCAGGAAACGGTGCTCTTCTCTGGTACGGTGCGGGACAACATCCGCTACGGCCGCCCGGAGGCCAGCGACGAGGAGGTTGTTGCGGCGGCCAAAGCAGCCCAGGCACACGAGTTCATCCTGGACATGGAAGCTGGTTACGACACGCATGTGGAGGAGCGCGGTGTCAACCTCTCCGGCGGACAGAAGCAGCGCATCGCCATTGCGCGCGCCCTGCTGACCCGCCCCTCCATTCTGATCCTGGATGACAGCACCAGTTCGGTGGACGTGGAGACGGAGACAAAAATCCAGGCGGCGTTGGACGAGTTAATGCAAGGCCGCACGTGTTTCGTGGTGGCCCAACGCATCAGTACCGTACTGAAGGCCGATAAGATCATCGTCATTGAGAAAGGCCGCATTGCAGCGGAGGGGACGCATCGCCAGTTGCTCAAGTCCAGCCCAATTTATCAGGAAATCTACGCCTCCCAGTTGGGGAACGGCGTCAACGGAGCTTAGCGGTATGGCAAACCAAACATCTGAGCGACAAAGCGGCAGCGATTTCCGCACCCGAATGGTGGGCAGAGGCCCGGCCCAGCCCGGGAAGATCGAAAAAGCGCGCGACCCGCGCCGGGCGCTGAGGCGGTTGTTGCCCTATCTTGGCCCCTACAAAACCGCCATGGTTGTAGTACTGGGTTTCGTGCTTATTTCAACCGTGCTCGGGCTGATTGGCCCCTACCTGATGGGCAAGGCCATTGACGGCTTCATCGCCACCAAAGACGCGGCCGGGCTGGCGGTGATTGCCATCTGGATGCTGGTCATTTTCCTGCTCGGCAACCTGGCCGACGCCATCTCTGGTTGGATGATGGCTGGAATATCGCAGAAAGCACTCAAGGGCGTGCGGCGCGACCTGTTCGGGCATCTCCAGACCCTCACCCTGCGCTTCTTTGACAACCACACCGCGGGCGAGTTGATGAGCCGCCTGACCAACGATATTGACGCAATCAACCAGGCCGTTTCGCAGAACGTGGTGGCCCTGCTCGCCAGTGTGCTTTCGCTGTTCGGGATTCTGGTCGCCATGTTCGTATTGAATTTCTGGCTGGCGCTGGCTGCGGTGGTTGTGGTGCCCATCATGTTCTGGTTTACGGATTTTGTCGCCCGCTACACTCGCAAGGGGTTCCGGGATTTGCAGAAATCCCTGGGGAACCTGAACGGCGTCATGGAGGAAGTCATTAGCGGCCAGCGGGTGGTCAAGGCTTTCCGCCGCAACGATTCAGCGATCGAGAATTTCCGCTTGCACAACCAGGAAGTATATCGTTCAGCCGTCTACGCCAACTCCTATGCCCTGCTGCTGATGCCGCTGACCAACCAACTGGGAAACCTGTTTGTCATTGTCATCGCTGGGCTGGGCGGCTGGCTGGCATTGAAGGACCTGGTAACGGTTGGCACCATTGTCACGTTCATCAGCTACGGACGTAATTTCATCAACCCCCTGCGCCAGTTGGCAAATATGTACAACTCCATCCAGGCCGCACTGGCAGGAGCGGAACGCGTCTTCGAGATCATTGACACGCCGTCAGAGGTCGATGACGCCTCTGAGGCGGCATCCATGGATAAAGTGCAGGGACACGTGATCTTCGAGAACGTCCAGTTCAGTTACACCCCAGAAAAGCCGATCATCAAGAACATGTCCCTGGAAGCGAAACCGGGCGAGACCGTGGCCCTGGTCGGCCCGACGGGGGCAGGAAAAACCACCCTTGTCAACCTGCTCACGAGATTCTATGAGACGGATGCGGGCCGGATCAGCATTGACGGCACAGACATCCGACAGATCAAAAAGGATGACCTGCGCCGAGAGTTGGGGCTGGTTTTGCAAGATACCTTCCTGTTTGCCGCCTCGGTGATGGAAAACATCCGTTACGGGCGGCTGGACGCCACAGACGAGGAAGTCATCGAGGCCGCCAGAATGGCGGATGCCGACCACTTCATTCGGAAATTGCCGCAAGGCTACCAGACTATGCTTTCGGAACGGGCCAGCAACTTGAGCCAGGGCCAGCGGCAGATGTTATCCATCGCGCGCGCCATCCTGGCCGACCCCTCGATTTTGATCCTGGACGAAGCCACCAGCAGCGTAGACACGCGTACCGAAGTCCGCATCCAGAATGCGCTCCTGCGCTTGATGGAAGGCCGTACAAGTTTTGTCATCGCCCACCGCCTGAGCACCATCCGGGATGCCGACGAGTTGTTGGTTATCAAGGATGGTGAGATTGTTGAGAAGGGCACGCACCAGCAACTGCTTGACCAACACGGCTTCTACCATCACCTATATCTGAGTCAGTTTAAAGGCGAGGAGATTTAGACAAAGAACAAGAGCAAAGTAAGCTCTGCTCTCACTTCGTCAAAAACTGGTGCTCATTTTTGATTTACTACCTTGCATGTCTTGTTATTTCCAATTTCATCAAGTATACTTGTGGATAATCATTATCTATAAAGATTTTCTTTCGAAAAATACTCCCTATGCCTGATCCAAAAGTCCGATTTGACGAGTTGATCACTACGCTGAGAGAACGCGATTTCCGGCTGACACCCCAGCGGGTCGAGTTGGTGCGTTTGATTGCCGCCAGCGAAGGGCATCCCAGCGCGGCTCAGCTCTATGCAAAAATCAGGACCCAGTTCCCGACCATGAGTCAGGCGACTGTTTACAAAACCCTGGCTCTGCTCAAGGAAATGAACCAGGTATTGGAGATCGACCTGCGGGATGATAGTCACTATGACGGCAATCGCCCTCATCCCCACCCGCATTTAATCTGCATGCAATGCAACAAGATCGAAGATGGAGATCTCGAACTTGACCCGCCTTCTATAAAAAGGTTGGAGAAAACTTCAGGTTATCAGATCGTCCGCCCCCAACTCTTGTTCTACGGGCTTTGCCCCGATTGCAGAAAAAGCGGTTAATGGGTCCTCTCTTTTTTTTGTCCACTATGGACAATTATTATCAAATAGTAATTGTTATCAAAAGGAGGCGGCAGAACAAAGATGATGATCACTTTCCCAACCCAGGCGCAAGCTGATATACAAAACCTGTTCATTACATTTCAGATAAGGAGATTCCGATGGCTAAAAAGAAGAAACTAACCACCGCACACGGCAATCCAATCGGCGATAATCAGAATTCGCTGACAGCCGGCCCGCGCGGCCCCCTGCTGATGCAGGATTATCAACTGCTTGAAAAGATGGCCACCTTCAACCGCGAGCGCGTGCCCGAACGCGTGGTGCATGCCAAAGGCTCCGGCGCGTTCGGCACCTTTACCGTCACCAAAGACATCACACGCTACTCCAAAGCCGCCGTTTTTTCCAAAGTCGGCAAGCAGACCCCCTGCCTACAGCGTTTCTCCACCGTCGCCGGGGAACGCGGTGCGGCGGATGCCGAGCGCGACGTGCGCGGCTTTGCCATCAAGTTCTACACCGAGGAAGGCAACTGGGACATGGTGGGCAACAACACCCCGGTCTTCTTCGTCCGTGACGCCTACAAATTCAGCGACTTCATTCATACCCAGAAACGCGACCCCAAGACCAATATGCGCTCCGCTACCGCCATGTGGGATTTCTGGTCACTCTCGCCCGAGAGCCTGCACCAAGTAACGATTTTGTTCAGCGACCGCGGCTTGCCGCAGGGCTATCGTTTCGTCAACGGCTTTGGCAGCCACACCTACAGCTTCATCAACGACAAAAACGAACGCTTCTGGGTCAAATTCCACTTCAAAGTCATGCAGGGCATTAAAAACTGGACGAACGCCGAGGGCGAAGCTGTCGTGGCAAAAGACCGCGAAAGTTCCCAGCGTGACCTGTTCGAGGCCATCAAGCGCGGTGATTTCCCCAAGTGGAAATTCAGCGTGCAGGTGATGCCCGAAACCGAAGCGGAGACCTACCATATCAACCCCTTCGACCTGACCAAAGTTTGGCCGCACGCCGATTACCCGCTGATCGAGGTTGGCATCCTGGAATTGAACCGCAACGCCGAGAACTACTTCGCCGAGATCGAACAGGCCGCTTTTGAGCCTTCCAACATCGTTCCTGGAATCGGTTTCTCGCCCGATAAGATGCTCCAGGCGCGCCTGATGTCTTACGCCGACGCGCACCGCTATCGTGTTGGCGTCAACTACGCTTCCCTGCCGGTCAACCAGCCGCACACCGAAGTCAACACCTATCACCGCGACGGCAACATGCGTTCAGACGGTAATTTCGGCGGCGCAGTCAACTACGAAGCGAACAGCTTCGGCGGCCCGGTGGAAGACCCGCGCTACCTGGAACCCCCGCTCAAGATCTCCGGCGACGCTGACCGCTACAACCCCCGCGAGGGCGCTGATGACTTCATCCAGCCCGGGGCTCTCTTCCGTCTGATGAACGCCAGTCAGAAGGAACAGCTCTTCAGCAACCTGGCAGAAGCCATGCAGGGCGTTCCGGAACGCATCCTGGTCCGCCAGCTGGTGCATTTTTACAAGGCCGACCCCGATTATGGCCGCGGTGCGGCCAAGAAACTCGGCCTGGATATGGAAAAATTCGCCGCCTGGGCGAAACTGCCACTCAAAGACCTGTTCGAGAAAACATCCGAAGAAAACTACGGGCGCTAAACCAAAAGACTTCTAAATAAAAGGTAGGCCGCGGCGCAAGTCTCGCAAAGTCATAAAATTGGCACTCAACAAACAACCTCTCCTGCCCTTTGTAGAAGAGGTTGTTTGCACTTCTCTAAAGAAATTAATCACGATCACAAATATTTCATCAGCTTAACTTCTGGGCAGATTATTGCAATCGAGCCGGGCGAGTCTGACACTTTATACATCGAAAAATCAGGGATTTACAATAACCATCTCATCTTTGTATCCGTATATACGGTATCCCCTTGGGGGCATCCAAAAATCCGCCGTGAAAGGCGGATTTTTTATTCAGAACGACTACGGCTTACACTGATTCTGGTCTAGTATT
>JAPLGV010000496.1 GCA_026389975.1 Chloroflexota bacterium | reverse complement strand
TGGGGTATACCGCCATCCGCTCCAAACTGACCGGGATCGAGGCTCGGACCCGCTCCTCTATCCCCCTCGGCGAAAACATGGAAATCTGGGAACTGACCCTGACGAACCAGCGTGAAGGACCGGCGAATCTGTCCGTTTTCTCGGCTGTAGAATTCTGCCTGTGGGACGCCCAGGATGATGCCACCAATTTTCAGCGGAATTACTCCATTGGCGAAGTTGAAGTTGTTGAAGGTGTAATCTACCACAAGAGCGAATATCGCGAACGCCGGAACCATTTTGCCTACTTTGCCTGCTCCGAGCCACTGGCCGGGTTCGACACCCAACGCGAAGCCTTCCTCGGTCCCTACCGGGGCTGGGACGCGCCTCGGGCTGTGGACACAGGTCAGATGTCCGGCTCGATCGCCTGCGGCTGGCAGCCCATCGGTGCCCAGCATGTCAAAGTCCAGTTGAAGGCGGGAGAACAAAAGAAGATCATCTTTGTCCTGGGATACCACGAAAACCCGCAAGATGAAAAATTCAACCCACCGGATTCGCAGACAATCAACAAGCGCACCGTCAAACCGGTGATCGCCCGTTATTTGCAGGCCGGCGAAGTGGAGGCGGCTTTCCAGGCGCTGCGGACCTACTACGCCGGGTTACTGGACAAACTGCAGGTAACCACGCCGGATGTCCACACGAACCGCATGGTGAATATCTGGAATGCCTACCAGGTGATGGTAACGTTCAATTTCTCGCGTTCAGCATCGTTTTTTGAATCGGGGATCGGGCGCGGCATGGGCTTTCGCGATTCCAATCAGGATCTGCTCGGTTTTATGCACCTGATCCCAGAGCGAGCCCGCACCCGCATCCTCGATCTGGCCGCCACACAACTACCGGGCGGCGGCGCTTATCACCAGTACCAATCGCTGACCAGACGCGGCAACAATGACGTCGGCAGCGGCTTCAACGACGATCCCCTCTGGCTGATCTTGTCTGTGGCCGCTTACATCAAAGAGACGGGCGACTGGGGCATCCTTGACATGCCCGTTCCGTATGACAACCAGGCTGGAACGGAGGAGCCGCTTTATGGACACCTGCAGCGTTCGATCCAGTACACACTGGAGCGCATTGGTCCGCATGGTCTGCCACTGATCGGGCGCGCCGACTGGAACGACTGTCTGAACCTGAACTGTTTCTCTGATCAACCTGGCCAGTCTTTCCAGACGACAACGATTAAAGACGGCAAAGTAGCGGAAAGCGTATTTATCGCCGGTTTGTTTGTACTGGCCGCGCGGGAAATGATGGAATTGGGCGAAAAATTGGAAGTTGCAAAGCAAGAGGGGAGAGCTGTCGGCGACTTCCCCCTTCTTCCTTCCCACACCCTGCTTCAAAAGATTGCAGAGATGGAAAAAGCTGTCTGGGCCGCAGGCTGGGACGGGGAATGGTTCCGCCGCGCCTACGATGATTTTGGCAGGCCGGTTGGTTCCAAAGAGTGTGAGGAAGGACAAATTTTCATCGAACCGCAGGGGATATGCATCATGGCCGGCCTCGGCGTGGAGGACGGCCGCGCGGCTCAGGCTCTTGACTCGGTGTCGGAACGCCTGGCTACCCCGCATGGCATTGTCCTGCACCAACCGGCTTACACACGCTATTATCTCCACCTAGGTGAGATTTCATCCTATCCGCCTGGTTATAAGGAAAATGCAGGTATTTTCTGCCACACGAACCCGTGGATCATGATTGCCGAAACGAAAATCGGACGCGGCGACCGTGCCCACGATTACTACCTGCGTATCAACCCGTCGGCGCGGGAAAGTTTGAGCGAGTTGCATCGCTGCGAGCCGTACGTCTACGCCCAGATGATTGCCGGGAAGGATGCTCCAATGCATGGCGAAGCCAAAAACTCCTGGCTGACGGGCGCAGCCGCCTGGAATTACGTCGCCATCACGCAGTGGATTTTGGGCATCCGGCCAACGTACGACGGGTTGGAGATTAAACCAGTTCTGCCATCCAGCTGGAAGGGTTTTGAGGCGAGGCGGCATTTCCGCGGCGTCCAGTACCTGATCCAGGTGGAGCGCCGCGGACCCGGTAACGGCGTCTGCCTGGAGGCAGACGGGAAGCCCGTCGAGGGCACGGTCATCTCCACCCCATCTGCTGGAACCAGGGAAGTACGCGTGCTTGCAAGGATCGCCTGATGCAATACGGATATTTTGACGACAAAGCGAAAGAGTATGTCATTACCCGCCCGGATACACCCCAATCGTGGAGCAACTACCTGGGCTCGACCGAGTATGGGGCAATCATCACCAACAATGCCGGTGGCTATGGATTTTACCAATCGGGGGCGCGCGGCCGTTTTCTGCGTTTGCATTTCAATAATGTCCCGTTAGACCAGCCGGGGCGTTACATCTACCTGCGTGATTGCCAGAGCAGAGACTACTGGTCAGCCTCCTGGCAGCCGGTGGGAAAACCGCTTGATCAGTACCAGTCCACTTGCAGGCATGGCACGGCGTATACTGTCATCGAATCGCGCTATGCGGGGATTGCCACCGAGACCACTTACTTCGTCCCAGTGGGGCAAACGTTTGAGTACTGGAGGCTGAAGGTCACCAACGAGAGCGACCGCCGGCGCGAACTCTCGCTGTTCTCGTTTTGCGAGTTTACCAACCAGTGGGATACCTACCAGGACCAGGTCAATTTGCAGTATTCGCTCTTTATCATTCGCGGCGAGCGGACTGCGAACAACCTGCTGCGCATTGCCATTCAGGACAATCTGACACCCGAGAGCGGAGGTTTTTTCATCCATGACATCGCGCGTCACGCCTGGATGGGCCTGGTTGGCGCTCCCGTGGAAGGCTTTGACACCAGTCGCGAGGCTTTTCTTGGCCCCTATCGCGGCTATCATTGTCCGCTGGTGGTGGAGAGGGGAAGCTGTTCCAATAGCAACGTCTACGGCGACAATGCCTGCGGAAGCCTTCAAACGAGTATGACCCTTCAACCGGGCGAGAGCCGCGAACTGCTGGTCATGCTGGGCATTGGTGACGCCCGTACCACGGGTAAGAAAAAGCTGTCCGAGTTCGGTTCTCTGGAACGCGCCGCAGTTGAATTGCAAAGGCTAAAAGACCACTGGCACGAAAAACTGGGCAGTTTGGTGGTGGAGACGCCGGACGAGGAGTTCAATCACACGGTCAATGTGTGGGGACTGTACAACTGCTTGGTGACCTTTGCCTGGTCACGCTCCGCCAGCCTGGTCTACAACGGCGAGCGCGACGGGCTGGGTTTCCGAGATTCGGTGCAGGATATCCTCGGAGTAACCGCGGCCATCCCGGACGAGGCTAGGCAGCGATTGGAACTGATGCTAACCGGCCAGGTATCCAATGGCGGTGCAATGCCCATTGTTAAACCGTTTGAACATCATCCCGGATATGAGACGCCTCCGGCGCCGGAAGAATACCGCTCTGATGACTGCCTGTGGTTTTTCAATGCCGTTCCGGCTTACGTGGGAGAGACGGGTGACCTAGAATTTTACAGTAAATTATTGCCCTATGCTGACAAGGGCAAAGCCAGCGTGCTCGGCCATTTGCGGCGTGCCCTGGAGTTCAACCTGGAGCGCACCGGCAAACACGGCCTGCCCTGTGGATTGCTGGCTGACTGGAATGATTGCCTGCGGCTGGGCTACTACGGCGAGAGTTTATTCGTTGCCTTCCAGGTACGGCTGGGGCTGACCATCTATGGTGAGATTGCCGGGCGGTTGGGTAAACCCGGGGAAGCCGCCTGGGCACTCTGCGAGCGCGAAAAACTGGACGCCGCCATCCAGGCCTGTGCTTGGGATGGGGACTGGTTTATCTGGGCGATCGGTGAGGATGGTACGGTTTATGGAACCAAGGAGTGCGGCGAAGGCCAGGTATATCTCAATACCCAGGTATGGTCGGTGATCAGTGGTGCGGCTACATTGAAACAGGCCTCCCGCTGCATGCAAATGGTGAAGGAACGCCTGGCCACTCCAAACGGGCTGATGCTCTCTTCGCCCCCTTTTGTTAAAACACCCATTGATGTCATGCGCGCTGTGGTCTTTAACCCAGGCATCAAGGAAAACGCCGGCATCTTCAACCATACCCAGGGATGGGGCGTGATGGCTGAGTGCATATTGGGACATGGCGACCAGGCCTATGCTTATTACCGTGCTTCCATGCCGGCCGCCTATAATACCCGCGCTGAAATCCGGCAGAGCGAACCTTATGTCCAGGGACAAACGACTTATTCAGTTTATTCGCCTCGCCCCGGTAATACGCGCACTTCGTGGCTGACAGGCGCGGCGGCTTGGGCCTATTTCAGTGCCACACAATATATTCTGGGCCTGTGCCCCGAGTATAATGGGCTGCGCGTTGACCCGTGTATCCCGTCGGGTTGGGACGGCTTTTCTGCGCTGCGCAGATTCAGGTCACACACATACCGGATCGTTGTCCACAATCCCGACCATGTTTGCCGCGGCGTTGTTCGCATGACGGTGAACGGGCACGAGGTAAGCGGCAACCTGATCCTACCCAGCGTGGATGGAGCGGAACAGTTTGTGGAAGTCTGGCTTGGAGGAAAATGAACTTTTTGGATGAAAAATTGCTTGAGATTCGTGACTACTCCGACGAAGGATTCCAGCCGTTGGTTTATTTTGGGACCTGGCGGGTGGCGGTGCTGAATTACATAGAGGACCTTCATCCGGCGAAGATTGACACGCTGGAGCGCCACCCGGAAACGGATGAGGTTTTTGTACTCACCCGCGGCCAGGGTATCCTGTTCCTGGGTGATGGGGAGCCGCAGGTTGCAAATTTGTATCCGCAGGTGATGGAAGTGGGCAAAATCTATAACGTCAAGCCTCACACCTGGCACACGATTGTGTTGAGCCGGGACGCCTCGGTGCTGATCGTCGAGAACGGCGATACTGGCGAGGATAATTCGGAGTATGTTTCGCTCAAGCCGGAACACCGCCGCTTCATTCTCAGCATTGCGCAGAGTGAACAACCCGGAAAATGGGGAAATTAATATAGGTATAATGGACGCATGTCTGATTTGCGCAAAGCCAGCCTCCACATTACCGGTATCGTGCAGGGCGTCGGCTTCCGGCCTTTTGTCTATGGCCTGGCGATCCGTTATGCCCTGAAAGGCTGGGTGCGCAACACGTCCGCGGGGGTGGATATCGAAGTGGACGGGACTCAGGAAACATTGGATGCGTTTATCCTTGCTTTGAAGACCGAACTCCCACCGCTGGCGCGGGTGGACACGTTCGACGCTTCTTTTTCCCGTGCCCCGTCCCCCGTGCTGGAACCGGGACTACCCCGCGGGAACCGGGACTACCCCGCTGGAACCGGGACTACCGTCGGGATCCCGGGCCTGTTTACCGCGTTTGAGATTGTCCACTCTGAAATGGTGGAGGGCGCCTTCCAGCCCATCTCCCCGGACGTGTGCGTCTGCGACGATTGCCTGCGCGAACTCTTCGACCCTGCCGACCGGCGCTACCGTTACCCGTTCATCAATTGCACCAACTGCGGGCCGCGCTTCACCATCATCACCGACATCCCCTACGACCGTCCCAACACGACCATGGCGCCGTTTGCAATGTGCCCGGACTGCGCCGCCGAATACCAGAATCCGCTCGACCGGCGTTTTCACGCCCAACCGGTAGCCTGTCCGGTTTGCGGGCCGAAGGTCTGGCTGGAGAAGACGGGGGACGGGGGACGGGGGACGGGGGGGAAAGACCGAACCCCATGTCCCGTACAAGAACCGGGACTACCTCGTCCCGTGCTGGAACCGGGACTACTCCGCGGGAACCGGGACTACCACGGACGGGAGACGGGAGATAGAGCAATCCACGCCGCACAGAAGATGCTGGGGGAAGGCAAAATCCTGGCTGTCAAAGGCCTGGGTGGATTCCACCTTGCTTGCGACGCGACCAACGCCGAAGCCGTGGCCGAACTGCGCTGCCGCAAACTGCGCGTGGACAAGCCCTTCGCCCTGATGATGCCGGATATTGTTACCATTGAAAAACATTGCATAGTCAGCCATGCCGAGTGTGAACTACTTGAATCGCGCCAGCGGCCCATCGTCTTGCTCCGCCGAAAGCCAGAGTCAAATATTGCCACCGAAGTCGCGCCGAAGCAGGATACCCTCGGCGTTATGCTCCCATACACACCGCTGCACTACCTGCTCTTGACCATGGACGATGGACCGCAGACCGCATCGTCCATCGTCAATCGTCCATTGTCCGCTCTCGTGATGACCAGCGGCAACCTGTCTGAAGAGCCGATTGCAACCGGAAACGATGAAGCCCGCGAACGTCTCTCTACTTTGGCGGATGCCTTCCTGATGCACAACCGTGACATTCACACCAGATGCGACGACTCGGTGGTGAGGGCATTAGGTGATCAGGAATTAGGGAATGAGGAAACCGAATCGCCTAATCACCTAATCCATAATTGCCCATCCCCATTTTACTTTCTTCGCCGTTCGCGCGGTTATGCCCCCGACTCGCTGCAACTTCCATTTGAAGTCCCATCCATCCTGGCAACTGGCCCGGAACTCAAAAACACATATTGTCTCACCCGCGAACGCTACGCCTTCCTCAGTCAGCATATCGGCGACATGGAGAATTACGAGACCCTGCGTTCCTTTGAAGATGGCATTACCCATTTCGAGCGCTTGTTCCGCATCCAACCCGAAGCCATCGCCTACGACCTGCACCCGAATTACCTGTCCACCCGCTACGCGCTGGAGCGAGCCGAACGTGAGAATCTCCCGGCGGGCCGATAACGGAATGGACGGCAGCCGCCCGGTCATTGGCCTGGCTTTCGATGGGACAGGTTATGGCGATGACGGGGCCATCTGGGGCGGGGAGTTTTTGGTGGCTGATTACGCCGGGTACGAGCGCAAATTCCACCTGGCTTATTTTCCGCTCCCCGGCGGCGATGCAGCGATTAAACGCCCGGCGCGTACGGCGCTTGCATTGCTCTGGTCGCTGGGGTTGGAATGGGATGAAGAACTCGCTCCTGTGCGGGAACTATGCTACGAGGACCGTATGGCGCTGCGTGTCCAGTTGGAGCGCGGCCTGAATACTCCTCAGACCTCCAGCCTGGGCCGCCTTTTCGACGCGGCTGCGGCGCTGGCGGGGGTGCGGCAAAAAGTCAACTACGAGGCGCAGGCGGCGATTGAATTCGAGTCAGCCTTGGACAAAACCGAATCGGGCGCATACCGGTTCGAGGTCCAGAACGAGACGGTGGATGCCCGGCCGGCCATTACTGCCCTGCTGGCAGACATCCACAGCGGAGCCCGTCCCTGCGTAGTGTCAGCGCGTTTCCATAATGGTGTAGCGGATATGGTCCGCCGGGCGTGCGGGCAAATCAGGCGTGAAACTGGCCTGAAAGAAATTGCGTTAAGTGGGGGAGTCTGGCAGAATATGGCTCTATTGGAACGTGCAGTGCGAGGGCTGCGTGAGGATGGTTTTGTGATTTATATTCAACGCCAAATCCCGGCGAATGATGGAGGCCTCTCGTTAGGACAGGCTCTGGTGGGCGCTGCCAGATTATAAAGCGGCTAAACAAACGGACTATTTAGCGCGCTTCCCGATCCATTTCGCGTTCAGCGTCTCGCCTGGCAATGGCTTCGCGTTTATCGTGTAATTTCTTGCCCTTGGCGATGGCAATTTCGAGTTTGGCGCGGCCGTCTTTAAAATAGACGCGTATCGGCACGATCGTCATGCCCTTCTGACGGACAGCATCCCACAGTTCGCGAATCTCTCTCTTATGGAGCAGCAGGCGGCGGGCCCGTTTCGGGTCATGGTTGAAGCGGTTGGCCTGTTCATACGGGGCGATGTGCGCTTCCATAAGAAAGGCGCCGCGTGTGTCGTCCACGCGGACGTAGGCTTCTGCCAGGCTGATCTGACCGGCGCGAATGGATTTGATTTCGCTGCCCTTCAGTGCCAGTCCAGCCTCGAAACGTTCGAAGAGAAAATATTCAAAACCGGCTTTGCGGTTGGTGGCAACGGATTTGACGTTCATCAATCATTCTCGTTTATGGATGCTGTTCGTGGAGGCGGCGCGCCAACGGCAAATCAATCCACTTCTTGATTCCGATGGTCACGATCAGGACGACGATGAGTCCAATCTCCCAGAGTGGATAGCCCAGGTACCAGACTGAGCCGATGATGGTGACCATGCCAACGACCCAGGCGGCGTCCCAGTTGTGGAAGAGCAGATAGCAAAGTAGAAACAGCCCAACGCCCAGCAGGGTTTCAATCGGGTGCATGTAGATCAGGCTGCCCAGGATGGAACCCATGCCCTGGCCGCCCTGAAAATGAATGTAGATTGAGAAATCGTGCCCAAGTGCAGAGGCCAAAGCCGCGAGATAAGGGACAACGTCACTGCCTGAGAGCATGTGTGCCAGCCAGGCAGCGAGTGCTCCCTTTCCAATATCCACGATGCTCACTAGGAGAGCAGGTTTCCGGCCCAAGACGCGAAACGTATTGAGACCGCCAAGATTGCCATCGCCAGCCTCACGAAGATTGATGCCGCGGCGGCGTCCGATCAGATACGCGGTGGGGAACGCCCCGATCAGGTACGAGGCGACCAGGATGAACAGGGTTGAGAGTGCCATGCCAGTCTCCGCGTTTATCTTATCACTGATTACCCCAGCGCAGGATCGCAATTCCTGCCAGCAAGCGCAGCGCACCGAAGACGATCAGGGCCACGCCTATCCCGATGTACCCGGCCAGGAATGGTCCTGCCATTGAGCCGATGAGCACAGCTGCGTTCAGAATGATATTGTACCAGGCCAGATGCGAGGGGCGGTCGTCTTCCGGGATGCGTTCCAGCAGATAGTTGGCATAGGCTCCACCGACCAGCGCCCAGGCAAACCCACCGGTGATTGAGAGCAGGTAATATTGCAATGCGTTATGCGAGAGCGCCAGGGCGATCGGGTAAATACTCATCCCGACCACGCCCCATCCGGTCAGCTTGTGATTCCCAACTTTGTGTTCCAGGCGGCTGAGTTGGGTTGAACCGAGCAGGACCGTCAGGTAAAAGAGCGCCGTGCCGAATCCGATATTGGCATCAGTCAGATGCAGTTCGTTGACGGAATAGAGCGCGAAAAGCGGAACGGAAAGGTACTGAGCCAGGTGGAAGCCCAGAAGCACCAGCAGGATTTTCCGGTAGGGTGTGCGCCAGATGTCAAGACGAAGGGTGGTACGCAAGCCGGGGCGGTGATTCTTTTCTTCCAAATCCGGAACGATATTTAGGTCCGGGACTGCTGCGGCAACGGGCTCTGTGTGCGGTCGGACGAAGAACAGGTGGAAGGTGCTCATCGCTGCGCTCAGGAACCCGATCCCAAAGATGACCTGGTATCCGAGCGGAAAGCGCAGATGGTCGAGGATATAGCCAGTTCCGAGCGATGCAATTATGAAAGTAAGCGACAGCACAACGTTCCGGACGCCCACCACGGAAGCGCGCCATTCGGCCGGGACGGCTGCCGCGAACAAGGCATTGAAGCCGACACTCAACCCGCACATCGGGATGCCCATTGCCAATGTGATAATGGCGAGTGCCCAGATTTGGCCCTGATTCCCAAACAGCCACGGCAGGGGAATCCATAGAAAATACCCGAGGCGGGAAAGCACAGCCGCCCAGAAGACCGCCTTGCCCACTGGTCGCTTTTGCAGCCAGTTCCCGGCCGGTATGGATAGAAACAGACTGACCACGGCTGGCATCGCCCCAAGAAGGCCAATTTGGAAACCGCTGGCTCCCAGGCGGGCAGCATATACGTTTAAGAAACTGATCGCACTGCCGCTTAGAATGCCAAACCAGGCGATGTCGAAATACAGGTGGATGAAATTGCGCCGATATTCCTGAGGAATGGCCGGATTGTTGAAGAAACGACGGATGGAAAGCACGGGGTTGATTATAATCAACATTATCGAATAATATGCGGTAGTCCCGGTTCCTGCGGAGTAGTCCCGGTTCCCGCACGGGACACGGGGCGGTAGTCCCGGTTCCTGCGGGGTAGTCCCGGTTCCCGGATGGGGCACGGGGTGGAGTAAATGATGTTTGAACTTCGCCGCCACTTTCTTCTAGACTTGGGTATCTTCTCTACCAGAAAACGTGAATTGGGTTTCTCCGTGTAGTAGCCTGTGTAAAGGCTGTATACTTATTTAGTTTTATTCACAACAAGGACTGGGTTTTCTTCGCCACACCTGCCCTCTCCCGGAAGGACACCGGGACGTTCCGCCGGAAGGACAGCGGGACGGTGCCCCCTGTGGGGATGATATGGCGGGCGGTGCCAGGGAAGAATGGCTCCCCCAAGAATAGGGGACGATGTCGCAGCGACACGAACCCAAAGATTCTCGCGGATCGTGCAAATGTTGAGCGGTAAACCTATAATGAGAATTGCTGCCGAAACCCTTATGGAGGTTGGATGACTTTTGTCTTGAATAACGCGAAGCCCTGGCAACGGATCTTTTATCTTGGTCTGGGAATTGCCTGTTCCCTTGCTTTCCTGGCGGCATGCAATCGCACTTCTCCAGCAGACCAGCTTGGAGGCAGCCCTTCTGCCGCGTTGATGCCCTCCCCCACTCTTCTGGGGATGAATTCCTTAACCGCCACGCCTCCCCGACAGACTCCTACGCCTAGCCTGACCAGCACGCCCCCGGCCTGGGAAGGTTATCCCGCGCCCACCACTCCGACCGTAACCGCAATCCCGCCACCGTTTCGCGGGGTCCAACTGCCTCCTGAGATTAAAGTAACCCTTCTTTTAGGCACGGACAGCGACTCACCTTTTGTCGGTCGAACCGACACGATCATCCTGCTGCTCTACAACCCGGAACTGGCCAAAGCCAGCCTGCTTTCCATCCCCCGCGATCTGTTTGTATATATCCCGGGATACAGCATGGAAAGGATCAACCTGGCTTACCCGCTCGGCGGCATTGAGCTGCTCCTGCTCACGCTCGAATACAACTTCAACCTGGTTCCAGAGGATTGGCTGCTGGTACACCTGAACGATTTCAGTCGTTTTATTGACGATTTGGGAGGTATTGATATCACGATATCCACGCCGGTTAAGGATGAGTGGTGTGGTGATATCCCGGCCGGCGACCTTCATTTTAATGGTTTTCAGGCGCTGTGCTTTGTGCGCACGCGCACAGGCAGCAGCGACATCGACCGCAACCGGCGCCAACAGGAGATGATCCACGCCCTGACCAGAACCCTGCTGAGAGAGGGTAATCTGGTTCATCTATCTGAGTGGTATGATAAATATCAATCCAGCATTGTGACGAGTATGACTCTGCCCGATTTGATCAGTTATATCCCGCTGGCGCTGGAATTCGGAGACGATAGTAGAGTGCACTCCTCTCAAATCGGATGGGAGCAGGTGATCCCCTGGAACACTGCCCCCACTGGAGTTTCTGCTCACTCCAGCCTCCCGCTCCGATCTTGTCCTCACTCTCGAAGCGGAGCTGACCGCCTCCCCAACGCCTCCCGCGACCCCCACCCCCACGGACACTCCCAGCCCAACCTGGACTGAAACCCCTACACCCACGAATACCCCATTAGAGACAACCACGCCGCTGCCTGCAGAAATGACACCCAGCATCCCTCCTGCACCTGACACGCCAATCCCCACCCCCTGACCCACAGCGAGAGATCTGCAAAGCGTTTCTACTGCTTCTTGCATAAATGACTCTAGTGCAAAAACCATCTAAACACAAAGGTCACGAAGGAAAAGCCTTCATCACTTATCCTTTGTGTACGTCGTGTCCTTCGTGTTAAAGACCTTTTTGCAGTGGACTCATGGGTTCTTTAGTTCACTCTCTCTAATGCAGGTTTTTTTGGCTGGTTCAGCGTGGATACAATAGCCCACTTGCAAACTTAAGTTAGCGGACATTTTCAAGTTCCATATTTATTCAGCATCCTCATAGCGCGGCTTCCAGCCGCAACCAAAAGATTCACCGCGAAGAGGCGAAGATCGCGAAGATGGAAAAATCTTTTTCCACGAAGGACACGAATAAATACGAAGTTTTCAAGGTAATTCCCCCCTTCGCGTTCTCACCTGCA
>JAPLGV010000149.1 GCA_026389975.1 Chloroflexota bacterium | reverse complement strand
CTTGCATAAATTTCTGAACTGAAGCAGCCAAAAAGCAGGGAAAAAACGATAATTTGGGTTCAAATATTTACGCAGTACCCTGTAAGTGCCCCGAAGGGGGCCCGACTTCGGCACCATAACGGAGTCAGAGGTCTCCCGACTTCGGCATCATCCGGAAGCTTCGAGTAGTATTTGAACCTCTTTGAATTTCTAATTAAGTCCATTTTTCTCGTTCTGACGCTCCGCGTCGGAACGCTCTCACCTGCGCTTCGCGCCCGGCCTTGGGACACGGAGCTTCCCGGTGGCAGTGACGACGCAGAGCATCGTCACCAGGAAGGCCATATTTCTACGGAAGGTTTAACCTATCCTGGATTTTCTCCACTGTCTCGGTATCCGGTTGAACAACGCGACTGTTGGCGACATCAATCTCAAATGGCACGATACGAACGGATGTTACGCCATCCGCATCCAATGTGACCACCACCAGTGCCGACCGGCGCGTATCGGCCAGGCCGCCCTGGTCGAACAGGGCGTTTCCCAGGCTGTAAAGAACGAATGTTTTGCCCTGGACAGTTTCGATCCATTCGGCAGGTTGGAGCACGTGCGGATGATGTCCCCAGATCAGCGCCGCGCCCGCCACTGCAAATTGTAGCGCCAGGGATTTCTGCCGGTCCGATGCGCCGCCCTGATATTCCGCCCCCCAGTGGATGGAGACAATCACCACCGCGCTGGTGGCGCGTGCCGAGCGGATGGCTTGCACGGCGGTGTTCGTGTCCAATGGCAAGGCGACATCCTCAAAAGCGAGAAAAGCCAGTTGCAGGCCGTTCACTTCCCGGTAGACCGGCTCCAATCCAGGACCGATGGAGGTGAACCCCGCGGCCTCCAGCGCGGAGCGGGTCTCGGCGGGACCGTCCGGGCTGCAATCGAAGCTGTGATTGTTGGCGAGCGAGAGCAGGTCAAAGCCCCAGGCAGGGAGCAGATCAGCACGGACAGAGGAGGCGCACAGGTTGTAGGTCGAATCCGAGGCGGGTAGAACAGGGGCGAGTGGACTCTCCAGGTTGGCGAGGGCCAGGTCTGCGGCGGACAGGTCCGGAGTCAGGTATGCCAGCGAGTCGGGTTTCGGATCCACGCCGCGCCCGAGCATCAGGTCCCCCAGCAGGGCGAGGGTGACGGTTTGACTAGGCTGACAAGCAGAAGAAACAAAAACCAAAAAACAAAAAATGGTTGCCAGACAGCGGACGATGGACCGTGGGCGATGGCGTTTGCCATCGTCCACGGTCTGCGGTCTATGGTTGGGCATTACGGTGCAACGAACATTTGCGTCCAGTCGGGCTGGGGCGGGTTCGTCCCGGCCTCCACCATGGCTTGCCAGGCCTCGTCGGTCATGCGGTTAGATGATGGGACGGTGAATTCGTAGTAAGAGTACACCGCGCCGACGGAGACGCGCCAGGGCGAATCAGGCAGGACCACGTAAATGAGGGTTGGTTGGCCGACGCCCTCTTCAAGCGCCACCAGAGTGTCCAAGTCATAGGAGCCGGTGGCGACGTCGGCGACAAGGGCGGCTTTCTGGTCGGACAGATCTCTGGACATATCGCCGGTGGTGTCCGCGGCGGCCAGGGTGAATTGTTCCAGCGTGCCGCCCCAGTACTGGATGTGCCAGTATTCATCGGTGGTGATGGGTTCCCCGGCCAGCTCGCGTTCGGAGATGTCTTTCAGGAAGGTGAGTTCACTGATGAGATTTTCCAAGTTGCCGCGGGTCAGGTCGCTCAACAGGCTGCGGCTCTGCAGGCCATCGAAGGTCATTTGTGTGAGAGCCAGCAGACGGGCGTAGGCCTCGGGGTTCGGTTCCACGTAACCGTGCGGCGGTGCAACGTCCTCGCCGCCGCCACCCATTTCGGCCATCACCTGCTTGGCGTACAGGATGGTATCGTGCTTGAGTTCGGTCCAGGAGCCGAGGGCGGTCTGCAGGTCTTTGCGCGTCCAGGCCTGGGTCTGCATGAAAGGTGGATAGGCGCTGCCTTTCGGATCGATGAGCGGCTGGAAGGAATACAGCCAGGTCCAATACAGGTTCTGGGTCCAGGAGTCGCTGCCGAGAGCGGCGATTTCCGTTTTGACTTTGGTCATCTGGGTATCATAGTTGGCGTAGTGTGTCTCACCCATTCCGTCCAGGATGTTGTAGGCCTCCCCGGAACCCATGGCTGCGAAGAAATCCAGCGCCTTGGGCAAACCGCGCGGGTCCGCCAGGGTGCCAACTTTGCGCCAGAGCACTTGCCCGAAAACGTAACCATCCAGCGTGAAGCGCTGGCCCATGAAGCGGAAGCCTTTGGTGACCTGTTCCTGGTCCTGCCAGATCCAGACCCACATCGAGTTGATCTGGGGCGGCGGAAGAGACTCGCTGGCCTGCTTGAACTGAGCGAAGAGTGTCTCTTCGGCGAATTTGCTCAGGTCGGGGTTCGCACCGAAGACCTGGTCCGAAAGAGCCCCGTATTCGAGGTAACCGAGATCGTCGGCTTTGCCGACGATGAAGACGGTCGGTTCGTAGATATTTTCCCACAACGTGACGGCAGGTGTGCCGTCCGCGGCGGTGGCCGAGCGTACGGCCTGGGTCAAGAGCAGTGCGCGGCGGGTTTCGAAATCATCGTTCAGGCGGAAGGTGAGCCGTCCGTACCACATCATGGCTTTGAAATACATCTTCAAGTCTTCACTGCGGGTATAGTGGCCGCGCGGCGTGTACTGGCCATAGACCTCGATGAGTTTCTGGTCGGGCGGCAGGTCGGGGCGGTCCCAAATGGGCGAGAAGGCTTCGCCGCTAGCGGCGTTGATCAGGGCCAGTTCGGCGCTGACCAGGTCGGTCACTTCGGCCGGCACCGGGTCTGGCAAGCCAAGCAGTTGGGCGGCGACAGCAAAGTAAGCGACGTTTCGGCGGGCTGGTTCTTCGAGCGTGGTGCCGAGCAAGGTTTGGTACTGCTGATAGGTGGCGGTCAACATGGCACTGGTCAGAGACTTGAGATCAACGATGAAGTGCGCAGTTTCCAGATCACGAAGCATTTTATCGAAGAGTAGGTGGTAGACGTGATAGACCGAGTCGGTGGTAATGAACATCGGCATATCCATATACCGGCCGTCCTCGTAGATTTGGTAGAATTCGCGGTACTGGCCTGCCACAGGCGCGGCGACTACGAAACCATTCTGGGCCAGCAGGGTGCGCTGGGCGTCGGTCAGTTCCAGCGCAGCCATGTTCTGCACCTGGCTCAAGTCGAGCGGCAGCGTATACCCCCCGCCGTTGAACGTCTGCGGCAGGCGGGCGGCAATCTCGTTATAGGTGGCGAACGGCGGCGGGTAGATCCCCTCCGGGGGCGCCGATTGGGTGGGCGTGGCGAGCGGGGATTGGGTGGGCGTGGCGAGCGGGGACTGGGTGATGGGCGGGGATTGGGTGATGGGCGGGGACTGGGTGGGGGATATAGTCGAGATGTTGCACGCCGACTGGACGATCACCACAGCCAGAAATGCCCAAAGGATTTTGCGCAGATTTGTTTTCATAGTCTCCTCCTCAGGGGACAAGAATCAGAATGTGGCCGTCATTGGCCTGGACAAGGGTCATTTTGCTGAACGCGCCGTCTATAGATGAGACGCCGGTGAAGCCAAATCCGTTCCATTCCCAGACTTTCAACGTGCGGGCGGGTGCGGACTTTGGGTCTGTGTAACGGCTTTCGAGCACCACCAATTCCTGGGCGTTGTTGCCTTTTAAGTCTGCAGCGGCGAAGGATGTGATCGGGTCGGCCATTGCGGAGCCAGCCCACAACTCGTGATACCCGCCGCGCGCCCAACCGATCAGGATGATGTGGCAGGATTGTCCTTCGGCATTGTGAAATTCGGCAATGCGCCCGCCGTTCGGCAGCCACTGGTCCACGAGCCAGGGGCGAAAGGGACGCCAGAGCAGGAGGGTGACTTCTGGTTTCCCATCGCGATTTAAGTCGCTGATGGCGGCCTGGACGATTTGCCACACCTGCGGGCTTTGCCAGACGGTCTCACCGCCGGAGAAGATGGACAGGCGGCCACCGGCCAGTGCCAGGGTTTCGGGTGTGCTGTTGCCGTCAAGGTCGGCCTGCGTGACGGGGGTAACGGGCGCGGTCCCGGCGGGGATGGAAGCCGGGATGAGGCCGGCGGGTCCCAGGTCCAGGGCGCGCAACGGGGCAGGGGAGGCTTGCAGGAGCATCCCCAGGGTCAGCAAAATGATGGGAAAGAATTTTCGCAGCATAAGATCCTGATATCATTGTACATCTGAAGGACGGGAATCTCAAGCCAGCCGTCTGGGTGAGGGTGACTAATTGTCCTATAAAATGGATATTCCATTTTGCATTATTTAGGTTATCATCAGGTATAAAAGGAACTATTTGGCTCATATTTTCGTCTATGTCTTGTTCACAGGACGTTCTGCCCTGTGCATTTACATGTGAAGGAGGAAGAAATGAAATTCCGACGCATTTTCACCCCGGCTGTCCTGATCGTGACTCTGCTGGTGCAGTTCCTGCCAGGGACGGTCTTTGCCCCCCGCCCGGTGGCTGCAAGCGTGGCCTGTGACGCGGCCGAGTTCGTGGCCGATGTTACCATCCCGGATGGCACCAGTTTTGCCCCCGGTGCGGCCCTCATCAAAACCTGGCGGCTGAAGAATATTGGCACCTGCACCTGGAGCAGCTCTTACGCCATCGTTTTCTATTCTGGTACGAAGATGGGCGCTCCATCGGGGGTCAATCTGCCCACCAGCGTTGCCCCGGGAGCCACAGTAGATGTGACCGTTAACATGACGGCTCCAACCACTTCCGGCCACTATCGCGGATATTGGATGCTGCGGAATGCTTCCAGTGTGCTTTTTGGAGTGGGTCCGTATCACACTTACTGGTTTTTCATTGACATTGTTGTGACGGGGAGTTCTACGTCGACCGCCTACGACTTTGTTGCTAATTATTGTTCTGCAATCTGGACGAGCGGTGCAGGGGTGTTGCCTTGCCCAGGAGCGGATGGAAGCGCGTCAGGCTACGTAATCCAATCAGCCGCCCCTCAACTTGAGAATGGTTCAACCGATACGATGCCTGGCTTGATTGTGGCTCCGCAAAATGTGACAGATGGTTATATCGCTGGAACATATCCTGCTTTCACAGTGCAGAGCGGAGACCGGTTCCAGAGCATTGTGTCTTGCGCTTATGGCGTCTCTTCGTGTTACGTTACCTTCCAATTAGATTACCAGATTGGTTCCGGGCCAGTGGGTACCCTCTGGCATTTCCACGAAAAGACCGAGGGAAGTTACTATCGAGCCAGTGTGGACCTCTCGTCGTTGGCTGGGCAAAATGTGAAGTTTACCCTGAAGGTTATGGCCAGCGGTTCCCCCGCTGGCGACCGTGTTGTCTGGGGAGGGGCTCGAATTGCCCGGATCGGCGGCGCTCCAACGCCCCCCCCTGTATCAACTTGCGACAAAGCTGCTTTCGTGACCGATGTCACCATCCCCGATGGAACAGAACTGGCAGGCGGTACAACGTTTACAAAGACGTGGCGGCTGCAGAACGTCGGCACCTGTACCTGGACAACTTCGTACAGACTGGTTTTTGCTGACGGGGATTTAATGGGAGCATCTTCGGCTGCCTTCAATCTGCCTACCAGCGTGGCCCCCGGAGGAACAATTGATCTGTCAGTCAACCTGACGGCTCCCATCACAGCGGGTAATTTTATCGGCTACTGGAAATTGCGGAATGCCTCCGGCACTAATTTTGGCGTGGGTGCAAGCGGTACATATAACTTCCTGGTCAACATCAAGGTCCTTAGTTCATATGGCTCTGCCTATGATTTTGTCACGAATGCCTGTTCTGCCACCTGGTCGAGCGGAGCGGGAGCCTTGCCATGCCCGGGCACAGATGGGGATGCGCGTGGTTTTGTGATTCCCCTGGGCAGTCACCAGATGGAAGATGGCATTTCCAGCTCGGAGGGTCTCCTCACCTTCCCACAATCCGAGACGGACGGTTTTATCCAGGGAATATATCCGGGATTTGCTGTTCAGAGCGGCGATCATTTCCAATCATACGTTGGATGCCAGAATGGAGGTCCTACAAACTGTTATGTAATCTTCCGGCTGAACTATCAGATTGGCTCAGGTCCGGTGTATACGCTAAAAACGGCAAGTGAGCGGTTGGAGGGCCTGGTATCCCGCATGGATGTAGACTTGTCGGCTCTGGCCGGACAGAATGTCAAATTCATATTGATGGTGCAAGCCTTTGGTTCAGCGAGCGGGGATCGGGCGGTTTGGTCGGTGCCACGGATTGTTCGCAGTGGTGCGATTCCGCCGACGCCAACGACGATCAACGTTTATTTCCTGGATTCTGCCCGCTATGTGGCAAACACTCCGCCTTTTGAAACTGCAGTCACGCGGCCCGTTTCGTTATACCGAACGAATCCGGAAACGGTCCTGACTCAATTGTTTTTGGGGCCTACTCCTGCGGAACTGACTGCGGGCTTACAGGTTATCTTGAGCGGGACGACCGGCTACAGCAGTTTAACCATCACGGATAGCGTGGCGCGCGTCTACCTGACCGGTACATGCGCTTCCGGCGGAGCGACTTACACCATCGCGAATCTCATTGTCAAGAACCTCAAGCAGTTCCCGACGATCTTATGGGTCAAAATCTATGACCAGAGTGCAACCACTGAGGTGCCAACTGGTCAGAGCGATTCGATCCCGGCATGTCTGGAACCATGAGAAAGTAGGGATTTTGGGAATTCCCATCACCACGATAATTCTCAGAGAACCAGAAATCAGCATTTAGCACTCGGCGGAGGTAATTTGCCTCCGCCGAGTGTCGTTTCAATTTGCTGCTTTCTACCTACTATTCTTCTTTATGTCCTTTGGTGATGATCTTGATCGGTGTTCCGATGAAGCCATACGTTTCGCGGAACTTGTTTTCGAGGTAACGCACGTACGAGAAATGGGCTAACTTTGGATCGTTGACATGCAGGACGAAAGTCGGCGGGTCAACCCGGACCTGGGCACCGTAGTAGATTTTCAACTGGCGTCCGGCGTGCGAAGGAGCCGGGTGGGCATCCTGGGCGTCGCGCAGGACGCGGTTGAGCATGGCGGTGGTGATGCGCGCCATCCGTTCCTCCTGGACGCGTAATGCTATCGGAAGCACCTGGTCCAGACGCTGACCGGTCTTGGCCGAGATGAACAGCATGGGGACGTAGTCCATAAAGTTGAGTTCCCGGCGGACATGGCGGGTGTAGTCTTCCGTCGTCTCGTTGTCTTTCAGGATGGTATCCCACTTGTTGACCAGTACGACGGTGCTCTTCCAGGCGTCGAGGATGAACCCGGCGATGTGGGTATCTTGGGCGGTAATGCCTTCGGCGGCGTCTATCATCAACAGCACCACGTCAGCGCGCTCAATGGCTTTGAAGGAGCGCAATACACTGTATTTTTCCACGCCGCGTTCGATCTTGCCGCGCCGCCGAATACCGGCGGTATCAATCAGCGTGACGGGCAGGCCTTCCACTTCGATATGCGTGTCAATGGCATCGCGGGTCGTGCCGGGGATGGGTGAGACGATGGCGCGTTCCTCGCCGACCAGTTTATTGAGCAGGGATGACTTCCCGGCGTTGGGCTTGCCGACGATGGCAATTTTGATCGATTCGTCTTCCTCGGTCTCTGCCTGGGTTGGGAAGGAAGCCACCAGCGCGTCGAGCAGGTCTCCCGTCCCGGTGCCGTGGATGGCAGAAAGGGGGTATGGGTCGCCCAGTCCCAATTCGTAAAATTCGGAGGCGGCGCTGCGCTGTTTGGCATTCTCGCATTTGTTGACCACCACGAAAATTGGCGGCCAGGATTGGCCGTCGACTGTCTTCTGATAACGGCGCAGAATTTCGGCCACCTCGCGGTCGGGCGAGGTGACGCCGGATGTGCCGTCGGTGAGAAACAGCACCGCCTCGGCGTCACGGACAGCCATCAGTGCCTGGGCGCGGATCTCGGGGATAAAATCCGCTGAATCGACCGAGAGCGGCGTCTTGCCGCCGTGCGTGGGGTCAATCCCGCCGGTATCCACCACATCAAAGGGACGGCCGTTCCATTCACTCTCGGCTAGGATGCGGTCGCGTGTGGTGCCCGGGGTATCGTCCACGATGGCAAGACGTTCTCCCGCCAGACGGTTGAAGAGAGTACTTTTGCCCACGTTGGGGCGTCCGACTAATGCAACAATAGGTTTCATGAATATTACACCATAGAGAAAACAGGCCAAGCACTCTCGTGGTAGTCCCGGTTCCAGCACGGGGCCCTGAAGGGGAAGTACAGGGATTTATGGAGTGGGCGTAATCGTACTGGTAATAATCACTTCCACCGTTCCAGGCAGGATGGATTCGACGGTCACGTTTTGCTGGGCAATGGACACCTTGGGGGTCAACTGGTAGGTCCCGGGAGCCCCGGCCGGTCAGGTCCATCTGAACGTGCACATCACTGATAGCTAGAGGAGTGAGCAAGGGCAGCGGGCCGGAAAGAATAACATCCACCGTTTGCGGCGAGAGATGCGCGTGCAGTCCTTCCGCCAGCCCGATTATTTCCACCGGGCGATATAAAAAGAGTAGGCTGCTTTCAATGGGGGCGATACCCACTTTAACCAGCACACTCTGCTCGCCGATGAGTGTTACACCGGGCGGAAGGATGATCCCAAGTTGTTTTTCAATATCTTCCTTGGCACCGCTCAAGACGAGTGAGGAGGTCTCGACGTAGCCGGGCATGGAATCAATGGTATCTGAATTTGCGGAATAGACTGTCACGATGGGGGGGAAGGCGGCCACACTCGTCAGGCTATAGCCGCTGGCAGGATTCCCGACCGTCATCACTTTGACGGCCAGGTCGCGGTAGCCGCCCTGCTGGATAATGGGCAGGCTGACCTGCACATTATCCGGGAGGACGGTCACTCCCCTGATAACTATGCCATTCACGTCCACCACCTGGAGCGGGATGGAGGTGGCGATGTTTTGGCGGGCAGCGGTCAGGTCGAGAGTGGCCTGGATGTGGTCAATCTGGGAAACAAGGCTCTCCGCCCCGGTTATGATCACCTCCGCCGGGTCCAATACGGCATACCCGACCTGGTAACCGATGGCCGGGTTGCCGGTGAGAGTCAGGTTTATTGCCAGGGAACGGGTCACTTGCTGTTCGAGCGACAGGTCAAAGGTCTGAGGGGTGACGGAGATGATGCGTACGGGGCGAGCGTCAATCTGCATTTGAACATTCACCGTATGCATCCCGGAGCCGAGTCCGGTCAAATCCACCACGGCGCGGACTGAGGTCTCACCTGAGAGCAAACTTTGCCATACCGAGTGCGGGGCGCGCAAAGTGATCTCCACTTGCTGCGGGACGGTCCCGCCAGTCATAATCAGGCCGGGATCCTGCCCGATAAACTCGATGGGGATAGGATTCGGATAAACCTGAGTTTCATCGGGATTGGCCGCGGTGACAGCAATCACCCAGACGGCCAGAGCCAGGGCAAAAGCCAGAAGGAATGTGCGTAAATTAGGTGCCAGCCAGCGGAACATGCTTTATTCGTCCTTGCGAGGAAAAAGATAGGGGAAATGCCGCTGGAAGAAATTTTCTTTGCGGGATTTCTCGGGGTTGTAAAAGGCAATCAGAATGTTTTCCAGACGCTCCACATCCAACCGGCGGATGATGCGTCCGGCGTGGGCGATGGAGATGGCACCAGTCTGCTCTGAGACGACCACCGCGATGGCATCGGTCACTTCCGAGATACCCAGTGCGGCGCGGTGACGGAGTCCCATCTGCCGCTCGGGAGAGCGGGCCAGGATGCCGCTGGCCGAGAGCGGCATCACACAGGCTGCGGCGACAATTTTCTTGCCAGAGATGATGACCGCGCCATCATGCAGAGGGGTGTTGGGGTAGAAGGTTTGCATCAGCATTTCGGGCGTGACATCGGAATGGAGGATGACGCCACTGCGGACGTATTCGTCGAGACGGTCGAAGCGCTCCAAAATAATGAGCGCCCCATGCTGGCGGGCAGACAGACGGGCGGATGCCGCAACGACAGCCTGAATAGTTTGCTGCATTTCTTCGCTGGCATTTTTGTTCGAGGCCCGGAAGAATGTCCCGGCCCGTCCGATGCGTTCGAGGGCGCGGCGGATTTCAGGGGCAAAAATGACCGGGATGGCAAATACCAGGGCGGGCAGTGCAGTACGGACGAGCCAGGAGAAAGCCGGTAGGTTCGCCAGACTGGTCAGCAGTGCAACCAGCACCAGAATCAGGATAATGCCGCGTAACAAAATCATGGCTTGCGTATCACGGACGAGATACAGCACTCCAAAGAATATGAGCGTGACCAGCAGAATGTCAATGACACCCAGCCAGTCAAGGCGCTGAAAAATAAAGAGGATGTTGATTAGAAGATTGGTCACGACGGCAAAAGGATCAGATGATTCAGAATCGGATTATCAGGAATCAGGCAACCAGTGAACCCAATTCCTGATTTCTTACTGCCTGATTACCTAATTTAGATAGGGCGTAAGACGCGGTCCTGGCGGAGTTGCCTGAAGAGCAGGATGGTATTTGACGGCTGTGATTCGAGCGCGGCATCCTGCCAGGCCTGGACCCCCAGGGTTTGTGGGGTGCGACGGGTGTAGCCCATCTCTTTCCAGACATCTTCCTGCGTTGCCAATTGGGGCAGCAAAAAGAGCAGGGAAGCTTCGCATTGCAAATCTTGCGAGGCACGTTCGACCTCAGTCACCAGGGTCTTAAGCCCCTGGGCGATTGTGACGCCAGGGTCAAGATAGAGTTCCGTGGTGCGAGCAACCAGGTTTTCCACTTGCCAGCCTGCCAGCCCGACCAGTTGTTTATCAGCCATGAGAAGCAGGAAGGCTTTGTCGCCGAAGGCGGCCATAACGTCATCCGGCGAAAATGGGCGCGTCCCGCCGCTGAGACGGGAGATGAGTGCGGCAATATTCGCCGAGTCGCGCGGGCGTCCGCACTGGACGGCCAGTTCGCCCACACAGGCTGTACGCGTGATAACCGGAGAAGTATCGGTGATCGGCAAGATGACTTTCCAGGCTGCCACCACCTGCTTCCAGGTGTCTTCGAACGAACCGGCGTTCTGGATAACCACGTTGGCGGCGGCCGTCTTCACTTCCTGGGGCGGCTGGGCTTGAATGCGCTGGATGGCTTCCTGTTCGTTCATGCCGCGTTTTTGCATCAATCGGGCTTTCTGGACCAATTCGGGAGCAACCATGGTCCAGATGGTGTCACATTCACTGACCAATTTCCCTTCAAGAAGTTTGATGGCCTCGATAACGATAACGCGCTGACTGGCGCGTTGGATCATCAAGTCCACGGCATGCTCGACCAGTGGGTGGACAATTGCTTCGAGATCTTTAAGCGCATCCGGGTCGCTGAAGGCCAGCCGCCCAAGTTTGGCCCGGTCGATTTCACCGCCGGTATCCAGGATGAATTTGCCAAAAGCATCCACCACCGGTTGGTAGCCCGGTGCACCTTTTGCAATGGCGCGGTGCGAGAGAGTGTCGGCATCAATGGTATAAGCACCCAGGTGCTCCAGCATTCGCCGGACGACACTCTTTCCGGTGGCGATATTGCCGGTTAGACCGATGACGTATTTGCCAGGCCAGTTGCTCACGACTGCTCCTCACGGTTAGTAAGAAACGGACATTATCATTTTAGTCTGAGGCGCACAGATTGTCAAAGGGATTGGGGTGAAAAAGGCCCCCGGTTTCTTCAGAGACCGGGGGCCTGGACTTCTCTGTTATGGTGTCGCAGTAGCGGTCGGTATGACCGTTGGCACCGGCGTGACCAGGTTGATAGGCACCACCAGCAGTTGGCCTGGATAAAGTATGGAGGCCTCGCCATCTTTGAGAACGTCTTTGTTGAGAAGCAGGATATTAGCAATGGTGCTATTGAACTGATTGGCAATGCTGCCAAGGCTATCACCCGGCATGATGCGATAAGTGATGTGTGAACCGGGAGCCAGCCCAGTGGGAAGAGGCGTGGGCGCTGGTGTTGGATAATTGGGCGGCGGCAGATTGATCGTCTGCCCAACGGTGATGAAACCAGTGGCGGGGTCAATGGTAGGGTTGAGGTCGTAGATCAAGATCAACCCATTGATACCAAGATTATTATCCTTAACAATCTTGTCCAAGGTGTCGCCTTCCTTCACCACGTATGGGTAAATAGCAGACGGCGTCGCAGTTGGCGTTTCGGTGGGAGTGGGGGTGATGGTCGGTGTTTCGGTGGGTGGCAGGGTGTTGGTCGGAGAGGGCGTATTGGTCGGCGTAGGAGTCTTGGTGGCGAAGAGCGTGAAGCCGCCCCCGCTCAAAGACATAACTACGATGATAATCCCAACCACTACCAGCAGGACTGCTGCTCCGCCGAGAATCAACGGCAACCGTTGTTTGCGGCGTTTGCGGTAAGACTCAATCGTATTTTTGATAGTCATAGGTTTATCCTGTCCGTTTCTATTGCAGACACACCGAGAGGTTCACTGGCGCGGGCTCGTAACCTTATTCTACCTGAATTTGAGGGATTTTGCGAGTGCGACAAACTGCGTATAGGTTAACGGTGATGTTTTGTCTGCTTTTTGAGGTGACTTTTCAGGAACGCGCCGGTATAGGACCCTAGAACTGCCACAACCTGCTCGGGCGTCCCCTCGGCGACCAGTTCACCGCCCCGGTCACCGCCCTCGGGACCCAGATCAATGATCCAGTCGGCGACTTTGATGATCTCCAGGTTGTGCTCGATGATGAGCACGCTGTTCCCCGTGTCCACGAGACGCTGCAACACCTCGATAAGCTTGTGCACATCCGCAGCGTGCAACCCGACCGAGGGTTCGTCGAGCACGATGAGCTTGTGCACATCCGCAGCATGCAACCCAACCGAGGGTTCGTCGAGCACGTACAGGGTCCGGCCTGTGGCGCGGCGGGAAAGTTCCTTGGCCAGTTTGACGCGCTGGGCTTCACCTCCTGATAAAGTCGTCCCGGGTTGTCCAACCTTGATGTAGCCTAGGCCGACTTCCTGCAGGAGTTTGAGCTTGTTCATCATGTGCGGGAAGGCGGAGAATTTTTCCAGCGCCTGGTCCACGGTCATGTCGAGCACGTCGGCGATGCTGTGGCCCTTGAAGTGGACCTGCAGGGTCTCGCGGTTGAAACGGCTGCCATGACACACGTCGCATGGCACGTAAATATCCGGCAGGAACTGCATCTCGATGCGCAGTTCGCCCTGGCCCTGACAGGATTCGCAGCGCCCGCCATGCACGTTGAAAGAGAAGCGCCCCGGCTTGTAGCCGCGCACTTTGCTCTCCGGCAATTCCGCAAAGAGTTTGCGGATTTCCTCGAACAGGCTGGTGTAGGTACCGGGATTCGAGCGCGGCGTGCGCCCGATGGGCGACTGGTCAATGTTGACGATTTTGTCGAGATGCTGGATGCCGTCAATGCGTTGGTGTTCACCGGGCTGGGTGCGTGCCCTGTTCAGTTTCGCTGCCAGCGCGTTATAGAGCACGTCGCTCATCAGGGACGATTTGCCCGACCCCGAGACGCCCGTGATGCAGACAAACTTGCCGAGCGGGATGTTGACGGTAATATCTTTCAGGTTGTTAGCGCGCGCCCCCACCACGGTCAGCATTTTGCCGTTGCCTTCGCGCCGCTTCTTCGGCACCGGGATATGCTTACGTCCTGAAAGGTACGCGCCGGTCAGCGACTTGGGATGGGCGATGATTTGTGCGGGTGTGCCTTCAGCGATGATTTGCCCGCCGTGCTCACCCGCGCCGGGCCCCAGGTCAATGACCCAGTCGGCGGTGCGGATGGTATCGTAGTCGTGCTCGACCACCAGCACGGTGTTGCCGATGTCACGCAGGCCTTTGAGCGTGGTCAGCAGCCGGTCGTTATCACGTGGGTGCAGTCCGATGGACGGCTCGTCCAGCACGTACAACACACCCACCAGCTGTGAGCCGACCTGCGTCGCCAGGCGAATGCGCTGGGCCTCACCGCCCGAAAGCGATCCGGCGGAGCGGTGCAGGGTAAGGTATTCCAGGCCGACATTCACCAGAAAGCCCAGACGCGAGACGATCTCTTTCAGAATTCTGTCGGAGATGGCTTTCTGGCGGGCGGTGAGGGGAGTTTCTGATCCCGCCAGCCGCCTGGCCCATTCGAGTGAGCGCAACACCGGCCACTCGGTGATTTGCAATATATTGATGCCATCCACGGTGACGGCCAGCGCTTCGGGGCGCAGACGTTTGCCCTGACAGGTCGGGCAGGGCCGGTCGGACATGTATTCGCTGATCTTCTCGCGGATATATTCCGAGTTCGTCTCGCGGTAGCGCCGCTCCAGGTTGCCGATCACGCCCTCGAAGGCGGTGTCGAACGTCGCCTGGCGTCCGTCGCGGTTGTGATAGTGGATGCGGACTTTTTCGCCTTTGGTGCCATGCAAAACAAGATTCTGATGCTCGGCAGGCAAATCCTTGATGGGCTTATTCATATCAATGTGATAATGCTGCGCCATGGCTTCGAGCATTTGCCAATAATAGCCGGGATTCCCGTCCTCGTGGACGTTGTTCCATTCCATGGCGATCAGCGCACCGTCGGCGAGAGATTTCTCCGGGTCAATCACGCGGTCGGGGTCAATTTCGAGTTTATTGCCCAGTCCCTGACAGTCTGGGCAGGCGCCGTGCGGGGTGTTGAACGAGAAGGTGCGCGGCTCGATCTCCGGGATGCTGATGCCGTGCTCCGGGCAAGCGAGGTGCTCGGAGTAATGTAAATCGTGGTTCTCTTCGGCTTTTTCTGCCAGGACTTGAACAGTGAGATATCCATCTCCGAACTTGAGCGCGGTCTCGACTGAATCTGTCAGCCGGGTGATGTTTGCTGCCTGCTCCTGGTCGGACCCGGAACCGGATACCACCAACCGGTCCACCACCGCCTCGATGGTGTGGATCTTGTAGCGGTCGAGGCTGATTTCATCATCCAGGTTGTAAATGGTCCCGTCAACGCGGACACGCGCGAACCCGGCTTTGCGGATCTCCTCGAAGACGGCCTGGTAGGTCCCTTTGCGGCCGCGCACCACTGGCGACAGGACCAGGATGCGGGTGCCCTCCGGCAATACCCCGACTGCATCTACAATTTCCTGGGCAGATTGCTTGACCACTTCCCGCCCGCAAATCGGGCAGTGGGGGACACCGATGCGCGCAAAGAGAAGGCGCAGATAGTCGTAGATTTCGGTGACAGTCCCAACGGTCGAGCGCGGGTTATGGGAGGTGCCTTTCTGGTCAATGGAAACGGCCGGGGAGAGACCTTCGATGTAGTCTACATCGGGTTTCTGCATCTGGCCGAGGAACTGACGGGCATAAGCAGAGAGCGACTCAACATAGCGTCGCTGACCTTCGGCGAAGATGGTGTCGAACGCCAGGGAGGATTTGCCGGAGCCGGAGAGACCCGTGATAACCACCAGTTTGTCACGTGGAATTTCGACGGTAATATTTTTTAAATTATGTTCGCGTGCACCGACCACGCGGATGACGTTAGAGGACATGCGAACCTCGTTTTGGGGGATGTAATGCGATTATAGCACAAATGTTTTATGTATGACGCACGCGCTTTGGTGCGCGAAGTGGTATTATAGTGGAACTTCCTAAACCCGGCGGGGTTTAATTTATCAAATCCTGCCGGCAGGGATAAATCTATGCTGGAAACCGAAGCCGCGCGGAGAAGTGCTGGAGCACACTTCGTTTGTCCTGCGTGGCGGAATCAGTGAACGTAGAATTCGATCTTAGCCAAGGAGGCAGATTATGTTACGTATCGTAACCGATAGCACAGCCGATGTTCCCGCCGGATGGGAAAAGGAATATGACATTGATGTCATTCCCATCAACATCCAATTTGGGGAGAAGACCTACCTGCAAAATGTTGACTTGGACAGCGAGGGTTTCTACAAGCTGGTGGATGAAAGCAAGAAGATCCCCAAGACTTCCCAGCCCTCCCCGCACCAATTTATGGAATTCTACAAAAAGATCGCTCAGAAGGGCGATACCATCCTTTCCGTACATGTGACAAGCAAACTCTCTGGAACATACGCCTCGGCTGTGGCAGCCGCGGAGGAATTGAAAGATATGTTCAGGGTGATGCCGTTCGATTCAGCCGGAGGCTCGTTGGGACTGGGCCTGATGTGCCGGGAAGTGCGCAAGATGGATCGGGCCGGTAAAAGCGTGGAGCAGATCGTCAAATACCTGGAAGGCGTACGTGACCGCGTCCGCATCATCGTGACACTGGATACGCTCGAATATGCCCGTATGAGCGGCCGCGTTGGCACTCTCTCCGCCGCGCTTGCTTCGTTGCTGAATGTTAAGCCGATTGCAGTGCTCAAAAATGGTCTGGTGGATATGGTGGAAAAAGTGCGGACTCGCAAAGCTGCCCTGGATCGCATCATCGAAATGGCCGTGGAAGAGTTTGGCAATCAGCCGATCTATCTGGGCATAGTCCATGCCCGCGATATCGCCTCTGGCAATGCCTTGATGGCGGAGGCGAAGAAACATTTCAACAGCAAAGAGACGGTGTTGATCGACCTTTCCATCTCGCTGGCCGCAAACTTTGGTCCCGGCACTGTTGGATTGGTGCTCTACCCGGTCGAATAGGTTTGTGCTCGAAAGATTCAATTAGACGGCTCGCAAGAGCCGTCTAATTTTTTAGTGCGCCCAGCATGGGCGTTGACTTGAGAGTGAAAGTCTCTTGCAGGAGAGATTGCGCTAACTGCTAGCGGAAG
>JAPLGV010000287.1 GCA_026389975.1 Chloroflexota bacterium | reverse complement strand
GCCCTCCCCCAGCGGCGTGGGCGTGATGGCGGTCACGTCAACATATTTTCCATTCGGGATATCTTTCAGGCGTTCGAGAATTTCCAGTTTCACTTTGGCCTTATAAGGACCATAAAATTCCAATTCTTCGGGCAGGATGCCCACTTCCTCGGCAACCAGGGCAATGGGTTTGATGTCCGAGGCTTGGGCAATGTCAATATCCGAAGGAACCGGGCGGATAAGCTTCAACTTGGTAGGGGCAAACTGTATTGTCATAGGGTCTCCTTTTTCAGTTATGGTAATTGTCCATTAATTCGCCGCTTCGCGCAAGAGACAGAAATCCCCATTTTGAAAATATTAAGTCACGGGATGAGGCAGAAGGCGGAAAGAGAATGGTTAATGGTGAATGGGGAATGGGTAACGTCGCGGAGGCAGGGAATTGTTTGTTTCTGGAAAAAAAGGAATAAACCATTCCTCCCGGCTCCCACGTTCTCTTCGATGGCTTCTTTCTTTAATACCTTTGCCAGTGGCGGCAGGAGGCTTCGGTCCGGATTTGTTTTTAGGAACAAACAATTCTCACCGTGGGACACAGGGACGATGTACCCTGCCCCCTCCCGGAAGGACACCGGGACGGTGTGCGGGGACCTTCGGCGGGTATGATATCCCCTTGTAGGGACAATATGATGCGCGAAAGCCAATCCGGTCAGTGGCGGACTTCTCTGGAATCTTCAATTTTTAAGCATACTATAGAGAAAAAGTAAAGTATCTCCAGTACAATAGCGGACGAATATCCAAGAGAACCCTGTAGAGAACAGAGTTTGGCGGGGAATATGCGGTCACCCAGCCAGAAGACAACTTTGAAAGCGGTAAGGACTGACCACCAGGCAATGCCCAGCCGGAATTCTTGGGATCGACCTAGTGCATCCGAGGTCAAGCCTCAACATACTTAATC
Source organism: Chloroflexota bacterium (assembly GCA_026389975.1). Taxonomy (GTDB): domain Bacteria; phylum Chloroflexota; class Anaerolineae; order Anaerolineales; family Villigracilaceae; genus UBA877. The sequence goes on along the minus strand of JAPLGV010000287.1, from coordinate 4,073 downwards.
CGATTTCACCAAGCGGCAGGGGCAGCCAAGCTTAAAAACGAGGTCGCTAAGCGCCTCAAGGTGCGAAACGGTGTCCCCTGGTGGTCAAGAGCGCCCGTCAATCAAAGGTATCGATCAAGCTGGAGACGGAATGGCAAGAGGCAATCTTCAGATGGACTGGCCGAAGGATGGGTTGTAAAAGGTCTGGTTATGAATGAGCGCCCACAAGATATGCAAGAGCTTGTTCATGAGGACACCCAGGGCTTGCATTTTGGTGAGTGGGTTATTCTGCCTCCTTTGCAAATTGGCATAGATCTGAGCGAAGTGCTCATCGAACCGGACCATGCGCAAGCAGGTGAAGAAGAGCATCGTGCGCAAACGGGCACGACCTTGATGCGACATGGGGGTCTTGCTGCGCTGCTTCTTGCCAGAGATGTTGGGGGCAGGTTGGATCCCGGCCAGCTTGACCCATTGAGCAGCTGTCTGGTAACGTTTGGGATCGCCCACTTCCGCTAGAAAGATGGCTGCGGAAACAGTTTGCAGGGATTTTACCGAGAGCAGGTAGGGAGCTTCCGGGAGAGTGGCCAGACAGGCGGTCATGGCATTGGTCACCCGTTTGAGTTGTTTTTGGAAGGTTTGTAGCTCGACCAAATGTACCTGGATGGCCAATTGGATAGCCCTGAGCCCTTCTGTAACGCCAATTGAAGAAACTGCCAGCTGATGTACCCGGTGTAATTTCGAGACATGTAGCTTTTTGCCTGAATAGGCTGCTCGCACCTGAACGATGAAGTCTTCAACGGTTAGCTGGCGAATGATGGCTGCAGACGCACCAGTCATTAATAGTGCTTGGCCTGTCTCTCCAACCAGGTTCTTGAACACCTGGGATAATTCAGGGAAAGCTTGTCCGACCAATCCCCAGAGAACATGCTTCTCACGTCGAATGCCTTGCACTAACTGATCATGCAAGGTGGCATACTGGCGCAAATCCTCATAAGCTCCCTTCTGAAGACGGGTTTCCGTGTAATTGCCGTTCCGGGAGATCTCTGCGATCTGGTCTGCATCCCGCCGATCATCCTTTGACCGGTCTAGTTGATCACCTTCGCGATGCTTTTTGACGGTGTATGCGTTCACCAGGTGATAAGTGATCTTCTTCTCCTCCAGTTCCCTGGCTAGTAACTTCCAGAAATAGTTGGACGGCTCCATGGCCACCACGACTTCCGAAGCCTGATACTTCTGGCGCAGCCCTTCCAACCGCCGCAGGAAGTAGTCATAGCCTCCCCGGTCTTGTGGAAAACTAAAATGGTCCAGTCGTTCTGCCTTCTCGTTGATCACAACCACCACGTTCTTTTCCAATGCCAAGTCAACACCTGCGTGCAGGGTGCCTGGTTGGACTTGCGCTAATTGCCTTGCTATGTTAGATTTTGACATGAGGTATCCTCCTAAGTATGGATTGATCCAAAATTGGTTCATGTACTAAGAGGGTACCTCACTCCTATTTCTCTATACTAGGTACGAAAAAAAATATATTCTAGACCCCGCCGGAGGGCCGGTCAAGCGCTGGAAAGGGGGTCTAATGCAACTCTAAGGTGGTGTTGGCGGATGGGAAAGGTGGCAGTATACTTGACGGACATCCACCGGTTTGGAGTATTTATGAAATCCATCTGTGTCTACTGTGGTTCTGCCAATCAAGCTTCCCAGGAATATTTTAGCGCCGCCCACCAGATGGGTGAGACGCTGGCCCGGCGCGGCCTGACCCTCGTTTACGGCGGCGGCAAGACCGGGCTGATGGGTGCGCTGGCAGGCAGCGTGTTGGACAGCGGCGGCGAGGTGATCGGCGTCATCGTCGAAAGCATGAACACGCCCGAACTGGCTCACACCCGGCTGACCCAGCTGGAGATGATGGCCACCATCCATCAGCGCAAGGCGCGCATGTACGAACTGGCGGACGGGTACATTGCCCTGCCCGGCGGCTACGGCACGCTGGATGAACTTTTCGAGACGCTCACCTGGGCACAAATCGGCGAACACTGCAAACCGGTGGGGCTGTTGAATGTGAATGGCTATTACGATTCCTTGCTGGCCATGCTCGACCGCGCCCTGGAAGAAAAATTCCTCTTTCCCGAACACCGGCGTGCTTTGCTGTGTGACTCGCAGCCGGAGGAATTGCTGGATGCGATGATAGCCTTCCAGCCTCCGCTGGAGGCGGTGAAACGCTGGATGCGGCAGTAGCTTCTATGACCGACTAGGTATTCAGGAACATTGAAAATCTATTGGACGACCCGGTACGCGCTTCGCAATCGCGGGGCCGTGAGCGCGCCGTGGGTGTGACTACGTACTGTCACCGCAAAGAGGCGAACATACACATCGCCGCCCTAACCACTCGCGTTCAGCCTAAACTTGCTTCGCGCAACACGCTCTTATACAAGGAGATGCCTTTATGAACAAAAACAAAGACAAGAAGGGCGAGCACAAAATTGTAGTCGAGATTCCAGTGATGCTGGAAAAGGCAAATGTCGTATTTAACATGGATCATCTGGCATTTGCTGGTGATGTGCCCGTGGGTATCAACTACATACGCCTCCTGACTAACAGATTTCGGGAAATGAATACCAAAGGACAGATTGTCGGCGTATTTCATGGCGATGCAGCTTACTTGACGTTGAATGACGAGGCTTACAATGCTTATCGCAAAGTCATCACCGGCAACCCTTACAAAGGACTCCTTGCTGAACTGCTAAAACAAGATGTGCAGATCGAAGTGTGCGTAGTTTCTATGAAGAACCATGCGTGGGGCAATGAAGACCTGTTGCCCGGGGTGAAGGTTAACGCAGGAGCCGTGGGTCGTTTAATCCAACTGATACAGGAAGGTTACGTCCAAATTCAGCCATAAACCTGCCGTGCAGCGGCGCAGGAAAGGAGAGAACGCTACTAGCAGCCCAACGGACTTTCTCCGCCTGGATTCGGACTGGTTTGGCGGGAGTCGGCGGTGGCTTGGCGGTCGCGCGCGTGCTCATATTTAAAAGTTATGAGCACCAAGTTGTGGCGCATGTGATTGGCGGGCTGCTCGTGATTTGGGGAACAGGCATCTTTGTTTATGCGATCATTCGTTATCATCGCACCTGCGCGAGACTATCACAAGAGGGCCTCTCGAGAAATTCGCTGGGCGTCATGATACTGATGACGGCAATGCTATTGATCATCGCTACGCTGGTGTTTTGGATTACGCTCCAATAAACGGCAAATGCGACTTGCCGCCAAGGCTGTCGTTCTTCCGCCTGTGCGGAACTGACCAAACCAAGACGCACTTCCGATAAGGAGTAAAGATCATGATAAATCGAACATCGCTGACCATCATTCAACTAAACGATAGTCATGCCTATTTTGATCTCCACCAGGAGATGTTCTGGCAGGGCGGTCAGGCCGTTTATCGTCCTGCGGGAGGGTATGCACGCATTGCCGCACTCGTAAAGCAGATGAGGGCCGCGAACCAGGAGCGTGTGCTCTTTTGCGATTGCGGCGATACCCTCCATGGCACGTATCCTGCCCTGAAGACCCAAGGAGAGGCGTTGATCCCTGTTTTAAATTCATTGGGTCTCGACGCGATGACGGCCCATTGGGAATTTGCTTACGGTCCCGCGACCTTCAAACAGCGCGCAGCGGAACTCAGCTATCCTATGCTTGCGATCAATGTTTACGATCAAGCGACGAAGGAGTTGCGTTTCTCACCATATAGCGTGAAGGAGATCGGCGGGTTGCGGATTGGTCTTGTGGGTATCGCATCAAATATTATAGACAAAACCATGCCGCCTTCCTACGGCGAAGGGCTGGAATTCACCCTTGGTCGAGAAGAACTTTCTCCGATCATCAACGTTTTGCGCACTCAGGAGAAGGTAGACCTGATCATTCTCATCTCGCACCTTGGGTTTCCCCAAGACATGAAGCTTTTGTCGGAGGTGCAGGGTATCGATATTTGCCTGAGCGGCCACACCCATAACCGCCTTTATAAACCGGTCCTCCAGGGGAAAACGTTGGTAATACAGTCGGGCTGCCACGGTTCTTTCTTGGGCCGCTTAGATCTGGAAATTGAGGAAGGA
>JAPLGV010000357.1 GCA_026389975.1 Chloroflexota bacterium | reverse complement strand
GGCTCACAACTGTGCTGCCTTGCGGCTTGCGGATGGGAGTAATCACCTCGTCTCTATCCCTGACATTATAGGCGATGAGTGCACCTTGCAATGCCCCAGTTCCAGAAGAACCTGCAACTGCATGTTTAACTTAACATAGGTCAGCGAATGACTCCTCGAGAATTTCGATTGGAGGATCTCGCAGCGCAACGGTTTCGTCGAAAATCTTGAGCATTGCTCTTTGTTCTTCCGGCGTGAAGGGAGGGGGATTAAACTGGATCAACTTGGTTGCTCCTGATCATAGTCATCAATTTCAGCCTGGTCGCTTCTGCGTCGCCTTCTCGAGCGAGGGCAATCAATTGAGCAACCTCCTGGTGCAACCGTTTAATATCAGCGACTTTTTTATTATGTAGCACCAGTATTTTATCTTGCTCAGTAGGCCCTGGATGTTCATCTTCCGAGAAAAGGGATTCAATTATCTTCTCACCTGGGCATAAACCTGTGTATTTTATGTCAATGTCCTGCCCGAGCCTTAATCCTGAAAGTTCGATCATATCCTGAGCTAAGTCTAAAACTCTGACCCGTTCTCCCATATCCAGAACAAGGATTTCTCCGCCATTACCAATAGCCGCGGCCTGTAAGACCAGTAAAACAGCCTCGGGAATAGTCATGAAGTAGCGCTCTGCTTCTGGATGTGTGACTGTCACTGGACCGCCCTCTTCGATTTGTCGCGAAAAAATCGGCACGACGCTTCCACTACTTCCCAGGACGTTACCGAAACGCACTACAACATAAGGAAGCCCGGATTCAAACCCGGCTGCCTGCACCAACTGTTCAGCCACACGCTTGGTTGCCCCCATTACACAGGCCGGCTCAACAGCCTTGTCAGTGGAGATGAGCACAAATCGCTCTACCGCATGGCTCCTTGAAAGTTGCAGGAGAGTAGAAGTCCCCCACACGTTATTTGTCACGGCATCTTCGATATTTTCTTCCATTAAGTGAACATGTTTGTGCGCAGCAGCATGGAAGACGATCTGTGGAGCAAAACGCGTGAATACTGTATCGAGCCTCTGGCGGTCGCGGACATCCGCTACAACTATTCTATAATGGTTGTTCAGTTCGCAACCATAAATGGGATTACCACTCCCATTTACACCTGCTGGCAGTTTTGACAATTGTCCATTGAGTTGGAACAAACTGTTCTCGCCATGCCCTAAGGCAATCAATTGCGCTGGTCGAGAACGGGCAATCTGCAAACACAACTCAGTGCCAATAGACCCACCCGCACCGGTGACCAGCACGCGCTTACCGGCAATCATTTCCACCACTTTCCACGAATCCACACGCACCGGCTCACGGCGCAACAGGTCCTCGATCCTGACCTCACGGAACCGGTTGATACTGACCCTGCCATCCAGTAACTCGTAGATGCCAGGCACTGATCTCGAAGGCACGCCAGCCTGTTCGCACAGTCGGACGATCTGGCGGATGGTGTCGCCCTGTACAGCGGGCATGGCGATGATCACCTCCTGAACCCGATATTCTTCGACCAACCCAGGGATCCTCGCCAGGTTTCCGAGCACACGCACCCCATGGATGACAACCCCCTGCTTATAAGGGTTATCATCCACAAACCCAACCGGTTCTAAAGAGATCATATGGCTGGTGCGCATCTCCCTGACCACCATCTCTCCGGCGTCGCCTGCTCCGACGATCAGCACGCGCTTGCCCGGCTTCCCATTCGATCTGCGCGCTCGCAAGTATTCAGCTGCCCTCAGGCTGAAACGCGTTCCGCCTACAAAGAGCAAGGTCAGCAAACCATCAACGATCGGCACCGAGCGGGGCAGACTGTACTCCCCAAAAACCCCAAGACCCTGCATTCCCCAAAAAATTGCCGTGACCAGTGCAGATGCTATGAACGCTGCCAGCGCGATATTAATCAATTCATCCATACTGGCGTAGCGCCAGTAACGGGCATACAGCCGGAAGGCATAGAACACCGGCAGCTTGACCAGCAATGCCAGCAGGGTGAAAATCAGAAGCGTCTGGTGAAATTCCCGATCCCAGGGCAGGTTGACCCGCAAGGTGAGCGCCAGTGCCGGGATGGCCGCCAGCAGGCAGATATCCAGGATGACGAAGTAGCGATTGCGAAGATACAACACTGACCAGTTTGGTATTTGAGCCGGTTTTCCAGATTTATTCTTTTGCAAATCAGTTTCAACAGGAGTCTTCATATTCATCCATACTCTTCAATATTTCGGTAATGAAATTATGGCATCTTCTCAATAATTGGGGGGAAGATGGGGGTTCGCAAGCGGGCGAAGCCCGCTTGCGAACCCCCATGCCCCACTTTTTTGAGAAGTTATAAATTATGGCAATCGGTCAAGACATAGAAAAGTGCACGGGAAATTATGGCGAGTTCGCAGTTTTGGAAATAGAACGTTCTTTCCAGCGCGTTCCTAGCCAAAGGAACAGAGGCGCTACGACTATGACGATGGCAGTCAAATAATCGGCCCAGCGCCACTCCATAACCAAAGCGACTGAACAGACAAGACCCATGATTGCCAACCCAATATACAGAGAGGCGACAGTTTTATGAGAAAAACCAGTAGCCACCAACCGCTGATAAAGGTGCGAACGATGGGCAGTGAAGACGTTCTCGCGATGGAGCAAGCGGCGAAGAAAGGTAAATGCTGCGTCAAAAACGAAGGGCCAGACGAGCAACACACCAGCCAGGGCAAAGCGAGGATCGCGCTGAACCGCAACGACCGGTAAGACAGCGAAAGTATACCCTAAGAAAGCGCTGCCGACATCACCCATGAAAATCTTCGCCGGTGGCCAATTGTATCCCAGAAAGCCCAGACTGGAGGCGGCCAGCAGTAAGCCCAAGGCAACAACGAGGGTTTGATTTCCCAGCCACCCCAAGACGATCCAGCCCAGGCCAGCCACCACCGCCTGCCCGCCGGCGATGCCATCTATACCATCCATGAAATTATACGCATTTATCAAACCGACGATCCACAGGAAGGTAATCGCCAGCCCCAGCCAACCCAAATTTATGGTGCCG
>JAPLGV010000337.1 GCA_026389975.1 Chloroflexota bacterium | reverse complement strand
CTTCTTCCAGCCCGTTTTGAAACTGGTCTCGAAGGAACACGTGGACAAAAAACTCATCAAACGATATGATACGGCTGCTACCCCTTATCAGCGTGTCCTGGCCGCCAATGAGATACCCTTCGAAACCAAAGCCCGTTTGACTAACCTGTATGTCCAGCTCAATCCAGTTCATCTCAGAACTACCATCGACGAGAAAGTCGCCAAACTTTGGAAAATCCCACGGTAACATCCCGCTTTGATGCAACGATACTCACGTAGTAACATTTGGCTTTGATGCACTACGCAGGTTGAAATTCCTACATCCTATTTCTTAATGCCGGTGGTGGCGACCCCTTCTATGAAATATTTTTGGGCAAACAGGAACACCAGGACGGTGGGGATGATCACCAGCGTTGTCCCGGCCAGAACCAGCGGAGGAGAAGCGTGATAGCCTCCCTGAATGTCGGCCAGCCCCTGCGTAACTACATAGTTGGCTTTGGATTGAATGGCCACCAGCGGCCAGATGAAGGAATTCCAGGCATACAAGAAAGAAATCGTGAATTGAGTAGCGATCGCCGGACCTGCCAAGGGGACGAAGATCCGCCAGAGGATCGTGAAGCGGTTGGCACCATCCATGTAGGCAGCTTCTTCCAACTCTTTGGGAATGGTCTTAAAGAACTGCCTCATCAGAAAAGTACCGCTGGCGGTGAAGAGCCACGGGATGATGAGCGATTGAAGTTTATCGATCCAGCCAAAAGCGACCATCATCTTATACATTGGAATCAAGATCACAGTGAACGGGATCATGATGGTACCCAAATAGAGGGTGAGAATCAAATCCCGTCCCGGGAAGCGGATGCGTGCAAAGGCGTACCCGCCCAATAGGGAAGTAACGATCTGTCCAGCAACCACCCCCAACGTGACAATGGTCGTGTTTACCATATAACGGCCCATGTTGACGGTCTCAAGAACGGTGGCGTAGTTGTCAAAGCGCAGGCGCTCTCCAAATAGGGAGAGGATGTTCTTAAAGACCTCCGGGCTGCTTTTTAATGAAGTAGCAACCATGAATATGAATGGGTAGACGAACACCAGCCCCACGATGGTCAAGACTCCGTAAAACAAGATTTTTGATAGTAATTCACCACGTTGGCCACGTGAAAACATGATTGCTACTCCTCATAGACCCAGCGACCGGATAGACGGAATTGGATTAAGGTGATGATGAAGATCAGCGCAAATACGATCCAGGCCAGGCTGGACCCGTACCCCATTTGGAAACGCTGGAAGCCCTTTTGATAAAGGTAGTACACGATCGTGAGGGTGGAGTTCGCCGGCCCTCCCTGCGTCATGATGTATGGTTCAGAAAAGATCTGCAGCGAGCTGATCGTATTAATAACAAAGATAAAGAAAATCGTGGGTGTCATGAGCGGGACGATGATCCGGAAAAGGATATGCCAGCGGCTGGCCCCGTCTACGGTCGCCGCTTCGTAAAGATGCACCGGGATCCCCTGTAAGGCCGCCAGGAAAATGACCATATCATATCCGACTGTTGCCCAGGAGGTCATAAGGATGAGTGAAAAAAGAGCATACTGCGGTAGCACCAGCCATCCGATATAGGGATCGACCAAAGGATGTCCGATGGCTGTGAAGATCAATTTATTCAACCAAGAAATGGTTCCAGAAATGATTGTATTGAGCGCACCAGATTGTTGTTGATAAATCCAATTCCAGACCAGGGCACTTCCGACGACGGAAGCAACCACGGGGATATAAATGAGAGCCCGGTAGAAGGTCATGCCTCGTAAGCGCGAGTTGAGCAACCATGCCAGCAGGAAAGCAGGGATGATCGAGAACCCCAGCACGCCCAGCGCATAGACCAGGGTGTTGCGCAGAGCGACCCAGAAGGTTGGATCGTTGGGTTTGATCCAGGCACCAACGGCGGCAAACCAGGATTTGCCCTGAACCAGAGCCGTCTGATAAGCCTGTGGGTCAAAACTGACACCGAGCGCCTTGGCATAGTTCGCTAGACCGAGGAACTTGGGAGTCGTGAACAGGTTGTAATCAGTAAAGGAATAGTAAAAAGAGATGGCGAGCGGAATTGCCAAAAAAATCAAGAATCCAAGCAGGTTGGGGAGGAGGAATAGGTATCCTTCGATTGACTCACGGGTGCGACTTTTAGATATGGCCTCGCGGATACGACTTTTTAGCATGCCACTGTTCCTTTCGCGACCTGCGGAAAGTCCCCATTCCCGCCGAAGCGGGAATGGGGAAAGAGAAGAAACAGGAGGTTAGGGTTACTTGAACAGCGGATTGGCACCGTCGCAGGCAGCTTGGGCCGCTTCTTGTACTGTGGCCAAGCCAGCGAAGATCTTGTCGATGTTGGGCTGATATTGTCCACCGACAATGTCATTCCAGTTGCCGGTGAAAAGCGGGATCTCCGCTTGGGCATAGGCCGCGCCGTTGATGAAGGGTGTATTATCCGCCGGCGGCTTGGAGTTCAAGAATGCGTCGACGGCAGCCTGGGCTTTATTGGAGGGGATGTTCGTCCCAAGTGCTGCGATCTGGGCTTGCACGTCCGGGCTGGTAAGGGCCTTGAGTACGGTCCAGGCTTGCTGCGGGTACTCGGTCTGGGCATTGATGACATACGCTCCCCAGAACAGCCAGGTTGCATTTCCACCCGGTCCCTTGGGCATTTCGACCACGGCCCAGTCGAAAGCATCGTTGGCGCGGTCGCTAGGGGTCATCCAACGCCCATTGGGGAACATTCCAACTGTACCAGCATGGAATTCGGTCTCTCCGACTCCGCCTTCAAGACCTGGCGGGGGAGCGACACGGTCCGGCCCAAGGAATAGGTCGGCCATGAACTGCAAGCCTGTGATAGAGCCGGGTTCGGTCAAACCGCAGGCAGTGCGGTCGGCATTGAAGAGGCTGCCACCACCTGAATAAACGAACCATCCCCACAAGCCCCACCAGTCACTCACGCTGAAGCCATAGATCTTATCTTCCGGGTGAGTGAGCTCTTGGGCGCAAGCCCCACAGATGACCTGCGTTCTGAAGCTCTTGCATGGGTGCATCATAGAAATCGGTGAGCTTGAAAGTGGGGTCGGCCGTGGCCAGAGGCATTAAGTCCGTGATCACACCCAGTTGGGCATAATCGGCCGTGCTGGCGCCTGGGATCCAGGCGATATCGGGTGCAGTGCCGGCAGAGTATTCGGTTTTCAGCTTGTCCTCATATCCGGTGACGGGCGCGGGATCATATACCAGGATGATGCCCTGAGACGCAAGCTGGGCGCTTAGATTGTCGCTGATCTGCTGATAGACATCCTGCTCAGCCTGGTTATCCGGGCGGGTGCGCCAGCGGATGGTGACCATCTGGGGCGCAGAGGTGTTGGTAGGGTTGCCAACTATGGGGGGTTGAGTGGCCGTGGCTGGTACTTGGGTTGCGGTGCCTCCACCACAGGAGGCCAGCGCCATGCTGGTGATCAGGACCAGGCTGCAAATGGTCCACATTATCTTGCGATTCATAAGTGGTTCCTCCTTTACATATTATATTACTCTTGACGAGTATGAACTTGCTTTATTCGATTAAACGATTTAGAGGGATCAGACAACAGATTACTAGAGCAGCACCTCCTTTTTAGAGTAAAACCGGCTTGTAGACTGACGAACAACCAATTCGGCAGGAAATTTCAAGTGCCTGGGCTGAGTGTGAGGGCCTTTTACTGCCTGGACCATTAGCCTGGCCGCTTCTCTTCCGATACCTAACATATCCTGGCGCATCGTGGTCAGAGGTGGGTCAAAATAAGAAGCCAAGGGCATATCATCAAAGCCGATGACCGAGATGTCTTCCGGGACGCGCTTGCCTGCCTCACGCAAAGCGCGCATGGCACCCACCGCCATGCGATCGTCTTGAGCGAATAAGCGCGCATGGCACCCACCGCCATTCGATCGTTCTGAGCGAATAATGCCGTAAAAGGCACATGGTCCTTTGTCCACTGGCGAACCGCATTGTATCCCGCAGTTGCGGACCAGTCTCCCTCAATGATCAACACAGGGTCTATTTGCACCCCGGCCGCCTGCAGTGCTAGCTGATAACCAGTCTGGCGATCCTGGGAACAATCTTCCTCAATTGGGCCGGTCAGGTGGGCAATTCGGAGGTGACCGAGGTCAATCAGATATTGGATGGCAATGCGCCCGGCAGCCTCATCGTCCAGGGCGACCGAATCGATGGCCTCTTCGCGCGGCCTGGCTCCGACGAAGACTGCCGGGACATTGTCGGGAATGCTAGCATGCCGTCCATCTGCATAAGGGTTGAGAACGATCAATCCCGCGGTACGACGTGTGGAGATCAATTGGTCGATCAACGAGGAAAAGGTTTTGTCATCTGGGGCGGAGGCGGAGATAAGATAATATCCGTACTTTAGAGCCTCAGCGGCTGCACCTTCGATAATGCTGGCTAATGTGAAATCGGTAAGATTGGGAGAGAGACAGGCAAATGCGTGGGGATGATCCAATGCCATGTCGCGGGCAATGGCGTTTGGGTGGTAGCCCAATTCCGAGATGGCAGTTTCCACTTTTATCCGAGTTTCGTGGCTTACACGCTCGTTGTTGTTAATCACGCGTGAAACCGTTTGATGGGAAACACCAGCTCGGGCAGCTACATTTCGAATTGTGATTCTAGGGCGATTAGGCATGATTACCTGAAAGAAACGAACTAGATTTTAATAGATAATGTGACCGGTCACGTGACCGGTCACATT